>CANGVB010000365.1 GCA_947456995.1 Bryobacteraceae bacterium
GCAGGAAAAATTGCCTACCGAACCAGTTGACGTGCAGGTGCATTCCGTCGCATTTGGCTCGAATCCAGCGGGCGCGGAAATCCTGGTAAACGAAGGCAAGCAGGACCGTTGCGCAAAGACTCCCTGTTCTCTTGAACTGCCTGCTGGTGAGTATCAGTTGACGGGCAAGTTGTCTGGTTTTGATGATTTACAGCGAAAATTGCAAGTTCCTACGCAAGGCCAGGTATTCTTTGAATTCGAAAAACCCCAGGGAACGATCGTCGTGAATTCCAATCCTTCTGGAGCCGCTGTACAGGTCAATGGTCGTGATACCGGACAAAAAACACCCGCGATGCTGAAACTTGCTCCAGGAAAATATACATTAGAAGTAGTTAAAGAAGGTTTGCCTGCTCAGTCGCAGGAAGTCATCGTGCGAAACGGTGCGATTCAAACCCTCGCAATCCAGTGGAAATAACGGAATCTATGTCCTCAGAAAATATCCTCGCCCGCCGTGCATTTTTGGGCGCTTCAGCTTCAATTCTTCTTCCCGGCCAATCGGGCAGCACAACCGCTCAGGCGGCCGATGCCAAGTCGAGTCAGATGATCGTGCACTCTCGCAAGCCGGAAGATCTGGAGATGCCCATTGATGGTTTTCTGCAGGCAATCACTCCCACTGAAATGTTTTACGTGCGAAGCCACCATTACACTCCGCAGGTGGACCCGGATACGTATTCGCTGAAAGTAAGCGGTGAAGTTGGAGCTCCACTCTCGCTATCGCTTAAGGAGTTGAAGAAGCTTCCGAGGGTTGAGTTGGTTGGAGTGATGGAATGCGCTGGCAATGGGCGTGCCTTCTACACCCCAAGAATGCCCGGCTTGCAGTGGACGCACGGTGGCGTGGGTAATGCCCGCTGGGCCGGTGTGCGCCTTGCCGATGTTCTGAAGAAGGCGAACATCAAGTCCAGTGCAAAACACATCATGTTTGATGGCGCAGATCAACCCATCGGCACGATGCCCAAATTCCAGCGTTCTATCCCTGTCAAGAAAGCTCTTGAGGGTGACACGATGCTCGCATATGACATGAATGGTGTGGGGCTTACTGCTTCTCACGGCGCACCTCTTCGCGTCGTCGTGCCTGGCTGGGGCGGAGATTGCTGGGTGAAGTGGCTTACCGGGATTCAGGTTCTGGATCGTGAGTTTGAAGGCTTCTTCATGAAAACAGGCTATAGACACCCCGGCAAGGGTGTTCCTCCCGGCACCGTGGTGGATCCTGCACAAATGAAACCGGTTGAATCGATCCACGTAAAGAGCGTGATCGCAACGCCGAAAGACAACCTGGTGATGGCACAAGGTGCTTCGCGCATCGCTGGTGCTGCGTGGTCTGGCGATGTGCCTCTGGCCAAGGTTGAGGTTTCAACCGACGCTGGCAGAACCTGGGCTCCGGCCCGTCTTACAAGCTCCAATGGACGCTGGGGCTGGCAGACTTGGGATTTTGCCTGGAATCCGACTCCCGGAGCTTATAAAGTGATGGCGAAGGCAACCGACGCCAACGGCTACTCCCAACCCGCAGAACAGGAATGGAACCCGAGCGGATACATGTGGAATGTCATTCAGACTGTTCGTGTGGAGGTGATGCCAATGACCAGCGCTGCTTACCGCAACAGTTGTCTTGGATGCCATAACGAGGATCTGATGAAGGGCCAGAAGCTTACTCGCGGCCAGTGGGAGAAGGAAGTTGAAAAGATGATGCGTTGGGGTGCGCAGGTTCCAGCCGAGCAGAAGGCGAGCCTGGTGGATTATTTGTCGACTCGCTACAAACCTTGATCTTGCCCGTCATCGATTGAGAGAAATGGCGTTGCACCCAGCAGCCAGATCAGTGAATCCGTGGTCTCCGGCGACCGTCCGATTTGGTAGCACTGTGCAAATTCGGCGATCATGAAGACGCCTGCCATTGCCAGGGACCCTCTAAGAATAGTGACTCCTGTGCTGCGGTGGATTTGCCTCAGGGTATACCAGTAAAGGAAGCATTTCAGGCATAGAATGCGGATGGATTCTCCGCGTGAAGTTTCAAAAGACGCCACCAGCGGGATCCATTTGAAATTCTGAACCTGTACTGACTCCCAATGAAATGGCTGCAACTCCCGCCACGCCAGCAAAAGAACGGCAATCGCGGCGAGCCATCTCGCTTCAACCTCGATTCCCTTTGCGACCAGAACTAGTCCTACCGCTAACCCCAACATCGAGGCAAAAATCTCCGCAGGGACCGGTTCGCGCCCCCACAACAGGACCTGCCCTGGTGAAATCAGGAATAAGAATGAGCCGAACCAGAGGGTTGACCTGCTGCTGTGATGCTCCTTCCAAATCAAAATTACAAAAATAGCCAAGAATGCGATTTCGAGATTTTTGGCACTGATGCTTTGCCAGCCTAGCGTTGAGATTGACAATAAGCGTAGCTTATGGGAGCTCACATTCGGGAAAAATGGGAAGAAGTGTACGGTCATCCACAAAGAAATGAGCAATAAGGTGCCTCGCAACGAGATGAGGCGGCGAAGCATTTTTGTTTGTAGCTCTCTGTCAAAGATGGGCATTTGCGTTAGCAACATACCGAGAAAAGCACCAAGTGAGTTCAAGAATACGTCTCGAAGCGAGGAGTAGCGCCCAGGGATGTACGCCTGTATCAGTTCAACCCCGAGAGAAAGACTGATTGCACCGCAAAAGGAAAGAAGGAATCCAGACTTGCTGTGGAACAATATTCCACACAATATGCCAAGGGGCATGAAGAAATAGAGATTTAACAGAACATCAAGCCAATTGGCCAGGTCTTCGGCTCCGTACCATTCAAGAAACTCAGAATGCACAGGCGAAAAGCGGAAGGGAAACAGCGTAGCGTAGACCGTAATTCCCACGATGATGAAAAGGAAAGATAGTATCGGATCTTTATGCTTCTTCATGAGCGAGCACGGCTTCGATCTGTCTTGCGTGACGTTCCGTATGTGCAGCAATAAAGTGGAACCATTGGCTCAAAGTGAGTGGCCCTAGAATCGGATGCGAAATTACGCGGGTTTCGAATGAGTGGTCTGCCGTTGCAGCGATATGGATCGAATTCGCCCGGGCTTCCTCAAAGGCTCGGAGTGCTCCTGGCCATTCCTTGAAGCGTCCCGATGGTAGAACAATGTCTGGAGCGGATACTCTTTTTGCTGGTGCTGGAATTCGGGTCTGTATCAATTCGGACTTGCCAATGGTCTCGAGTAGAAGTGCAGGCGAGGCCTCGGGTTGGCTGAGGGCACGCTTCACGCCAATCATTGAGCCTCGTTCAGTAATGGCAAGGTGTTCGACGATCTCAGAAATGGACCAACTGGCTTCATCCAGGCGGGATTCTGCTTGGGCTGTATTGATGCCAGAGCATAGGCTCATGAGCCGATCGCGAGTTTCACTCAGTGTATAAAGCATAGATGAGATAGGGGCTGCTGAGGCTCCTCTCATTATCTGATGATGGCGTGGCCCAAGTCTGGTGCTAGGGTTTCTGAGTCTTCTTAAGCGTCGAACTGAGTTCTTCCATCACGCGAAGTGCTTCCACTTGATTCTCGTTCTGGCGCATTACGCTAGGCCCGGTGAGTTCAACTGGCATTGAAGTGATCTTCAGGAGATCCAATTGGAACTTCATATGTTCGAGAACTTCTTTTGCTGTTTCCATCTTTGACTCCTGAATCATTGTTGTCCTACATCCCCTATCGGTCTATCAGTGAAAAACCTGAAGGAAAAATCTTGCTCTTGATTTTGAAGGCATGACCCGATGAGGCTCTTAGAACTGGTTGGGCGGGACGTATTGGTAGGCCAGTTTGGTGGGTCAAGTCGAGGAAGAAAGGAGGGGTTTGTAAAGCGGTGATCAACCCTGCGTTCTGTGAGCCTCTCGGTCATGTCTACACTTGTCTTCTTTGCATCTGATCTGCCAAAGTCTAAGTTGTTGAAAACAATAGTCCCGCCGATTTCCAGTTCCATTCCGGTTCGTCCCAGGTTCATTTTGGAACTCCCCTTGACTATCTACAAGAGTCATTTCAGAATGAATCCATGGGCAAACCGTCGGATCTTCTCCAAGGCACTCTCGATCTCCTGATTTTGCGCACTCTGGCTTGGGAGCCGATGCATGGCTGGGCGATCGCAAATCGTATTGAACAGGTAAGCGGAAAGATCCTGCTCGTCCAACAGGGAAGTCTTTACCCGGCCCTACACCGCCTCGAAGAACAAGGCTGGATCGGATCTGAGTGGGGTGAAAGTGAAAACAAGCGCAAGGCCAAGTTCTATTCGCTGACCACAGAAGGCAAGGCGAGGCTTGAGGTGGAGCGGGTGCAGTGGGAACGCTTGAGCGGGGCGATCCAGCTTGTGATGGAGAAGGCGTGATGCGGAAGCTCTGGCGCGCGCTCTTCGGTCGCACTGATCGTGACAGGGAACTTTCCGACGAACTCGCCACACATCTCGAAATGGAAATCGAGATGCGCCTCAATCGGGGCGAGACCCGAGTAGAAGCCGAACGCGGTGCCAGATTAGCGCTAGGCAATCTGACTTCAGTGGCAGAGCAAACACGCGAATCCTGGAGCTTCGCCTTTCTTACCGGGATCGGGCAGGATCTCTCGTTTGCCTGGCGCTTGATGAAAAAAAGCCCGGTCTTTACGCTGGCGGCGGTGGCCAGTCTCGGCTTGGGGATCGGTGCCAACACGGCCATCTTCTCGGTCTTTGATCGTGTCCTGGCGGCCCCGCTGGCCGTCAGCGAACCCGAAGACTTGTACCAGCTTACGTTTCGCACCTCCAACAACAAACCGGGCACCTACACGACTTCC
>CANGVB010000366.1 GCA_947456995.1 Bryobacteraceae bacterium
AGTGTCTTCGGGCAGACCCAGGACAGCTTCGTTACCATTCCTGCCGAGACTTATTTCAAGAGCTATGGGGCGCGCAAAGGTATCAATTATTCGGTGGTTGCGGTTGGTCACGACAAACTGATGCAGGCTCAGGACGAGGTAAGAACTCTGATTCGCGCATACCGGCAATTGAAGCCTGGGATCGAAGATAACTTTGCGATCTTCAACTCCGACTCGTTATCCACCGCCTGGAGCCAGATGACAGGAGCCATCGCGGCTACAGCGATTGCGGTGGTGAGTGTCTTCATGGTGGTGGGTGGAGTGGTGATCATGAACATCATGCTGGCGGTGGTGAGTGAACGCACGCAGGAGATCGGGATTCGCAAAAGCCTGGGGGCACGCAGGACGGATATTCTCAATCAGTTTCTGGTGGAGAGTGCGGTGCTCTCAGCGAGTGGGGGACTGTTTGGAGTCGTCATTGCGTGGATCTTTGCGGTGGCGATTCGCAGCCTGACGCCTGTGCCGATGTCGATGCCGCTGGGGAGCATTGCGCTTGGCGTGGGGCTATCGATGACTGTGGGGCTTTTCTTTGGAATCTACCCGGCACGGCAGGCTTCCAAACTGGATCCGATTGAAGCGTTGCGGGTGGAGAGATAAGCGATGTTTAGTTCTTTGTTCTGGTCGAGTGTCGGGATGGCTTTTGATACGTTACGGAGCTACAAACTCAGATCGTTTCTCACCGTGCTGGGGGTGATTATCGGGACGGGCACGATCATCGGCGTGGGCTCGATCATTACCGGCATGGATGCTGCATTCGCCAATGCCATGCGCACCTTCGGATCAGACACGATGGTAGTTTTCAAGTTTGCGGTAGGGCCGCGGTTTGGAAATCGTAGTGCCGAGGAGCGAATGCGCAAGCCGATCACGTTTGAGCAGGCGCAGGCGATTCGCGAACGCTGCCCTCATGTAGACAAAGTTACCGCTGGGCTTCTGCCCTGGCGTGGAGTGCAGAAGATCCGCTACCAGGCTAACGATTACGCCGGGCTCGACATGTGGGGTGCTGACTCAAGCTATGCCGATGTCTGGCAAGTGGAATTGATTCACGGACGCTTCTTTAGCGAGATCGACAATCAGCATCGTGCGCGTGTTGTGGTGCTGGGTGAGGATGTGTGGAAGGGGCTTTTTGCGAGTTCGGATCCTTCGGGTAAATGGGTAGATGTGGAAGGCCAGAAGATGGAAGTGATCGGGGTGATGAAGAAGTCTTCCACTGGCGGCCCTGGAAGCCGGGATAACCGGCTGGTGATGCCTTACTGGAGCATGCGCAAGTTTCAGCCAGCTGCTGAGGAGCACATGCTATTTGTGAAGCCGATGAAGGGGCAATTGCCCGCGGCGATGGATGAAGTGAGGGGAGTACTGAGGCAGGAGAGGCGGGTGAAGTACGACGAGCCAGACAGCTTCTCTATCTCAACCAGCGAGCAGATGATTGAAGATTTCAGAAGCATCATGTCGATTACCGCACTCGTGATGGTGGTGATGTCTTCGATCGGATTGCTGGTGGGCGGGATTGGCGTGATGAATATCATGCTGGTGAGTGTTACCGAGAGGACCCGCGAGATTGGTGTGCGCAAGGCGCTGGGGGCGAGGCGTAGAGAGATCATCACGCAATTTATGACAGAGGCCGTGGTGCTGACCTTTCTCGGTGGCTTGCTGGGTATGGCGGTGGGATGGCTGATTCCGGTGCTGGGAGGATTCGTTTTTCCGGAGTTGCCGATGAGCGTGCCGCTTTGGGCTGCTGGTACTGGCGTGGTGGTAAGCGTGGGGATTGGTTTGTTCTTCGGAATCTGGCCGGCGAACAAAGCGGCGCGGCTGGATCCGGTAGACGCCTTACGCTACGAATAGCAACTAGTCTTTAGCTCGGGCTGAGAGCCACTCGATAAACTCGCGATCGCCTTCGAGAAAATCGTAGTCTGGGAGGCTCACTGCCTCTGCCCAGAGAATTTGTTCGAATTCATAATTTACGGGGACGCCGGTGAAGTTGATGACGTCGTAGAAGACAAGTTCAACGGGAGGCCGTTCGTTATAGCTGAACTGGTAGCGTTGCAGAACTTCACCGATGATGGCTTCGATGCCCAATTCTTCGCGAAGTTCACGCGCAAGGGCAGCCGAAGGCTCCTCGCCTGGCTCGATCTTGCCACCGGGAAATTCCCATTTGAGGCCATGCCAGTCGTTGCGCTTGCGCTGACCGATCAAAATTTTCCCCGCGTGAGTGACCACTCCGGCCACAACGGAAACTACTTTCGCCATGAATGTCATTAGCTTACACCTCCGCGCATTGAATCGGCGAAAATAAAGCTACCTTGTATAGCGCCGAACTGCTCGACCATTTTGCCAACCCCCGCAATGCCGGGGAGCTGGAATCTCCCAGTTACCGGATCTCTTGCGAAAACCCGGTGTGCGGCGACCAACTGCGGGTGACCGTAGTTTGCGGCGATGGAAAAATCGCTGAGGTTCGCTTTCTCGCACGCGGTTGTACGGCATCGATTGCTTGCGGCAGTGCGCTGACGGAATTGCTTGTCGGCAAGACACGGTCGGAACTCTCCGGGATTCGAGCTGTGCAAGTGGAAGCTGCCGTTGGTGGCTTGATCGCAGAGTCGAAACATGCGGCAGTTTTGTGCGCTGATGTGGTGAAGAAGTTGGAGGCAGAGTGGAAGAAGTCCTGAATGATTTGAAGCAATGGCTGTGCATTCCGAGCGTGAGCTCGAATCCGGAAGCGGCGGGCGAGGTGCGGAGGGCTGCTGAATTCACGCGGCACTTGTTTGAGAAGGCGGGGCTTGAAAGTGTGCGCCTGATCGAAGGCGAAGGCCACCCGCTGATTTACGGCGAATGGTTGCACGCTCCGGGTAAGCCTACTCTGCTCTGTTACGGGCACTATGATGTGCAGCCGGCAGAGCCGCTGGAGCTTTGGCGCACTCCTCCGTTTGAACCCACGCAACTGGGCGACAACCTGTATGCCCGCGGGGCAGCCGATGACAAGGGTCTGGCGATCATTTTGATTCGTGCCGTACAGCAGTTTTTAAGGGCAGGGAAGCCACTGCCGATAAACGTAAGATTCCTGTTTGAGGGCGAGGAGGAATCTGGTGGCGATCATGTTTCGGACTACCTGCGTGAGCACGCGAGTGAGCTTCACTGTGATGCTGCTCTGATTTGCGACACCGAGATGTTTGCTCCCGAGTTGCCGACGATCTGCGTGGGGCTGCGCGGGATTGTTTATGCGGAATTGCATGTGACTACGGGTGAGGTGGATCTTCATTCCGGCGTCTACGGGGGTGGAGTTCCAAACGCGATCGAGGCAGCTGCGCGGATTATATCTTCGCTTAAAGGTAAGGATGGCAATTTCCTGATCCCTGGTTTTGATGACGATGTGATTCCTCCCACCGCAGAAGAAGAAGAGAGCTGGAGCGCCCTGCCCTTTGACATGGAAGCGTACCGGCAGGAGGAAGCCAAGGTGATCTCATTGCATGGAGAGCCGGGCTTTGGGTTGTTTCAACAGTTGTGGGCCAGGCCGACGATCGAGATTCATGGCATCGGTGGTGGATTTACCGGTGAAGGCTCAAAGACGGTGATCCCGTGCAGCGCGGTGGTGAAGCTGAGCTGCCGTCTGGCACCGGGTCAAGACCCGGATCGCATCGCGAAACTGCTAAGCGATACTGTAGCGGCACAGGCGCTGGAAGGTACAAAAACCAGCTTGAAGATATTGGGCAAGGCTGCTGCCAGTGTGGTGGACCCGGCGAACCCATTTGTGAGGGAGGCGGCCGAGGCTATGGCTGAGGTCTTTGGGCAGAAGACAGTCTTTACACGCAGCGGCGGATCGATTCCTATTGTGGGCCTCTTCAAGGATGTCCTGGGCGTGCCCAGCGTCATGACTGGCTTTGGTTTGCCAGACGACAACCTGCACGCACCCAATGAAAAAGTGTATCTGCCGAACGTCTACCGTGGCATCGAGGCAATTGCGCGATACTTTGAGCGACTAGGGGAAAAGTGAGCAGTTTTGAGTTCAAAGATACGCTGAAGAATTCAGTCGACATTGTGCGGGTGATCGGGGATTATATTCGCCTGCAGAAGCTGGGTGGCAGTGCGCGTTATCGAGGGCTTTGTCCCTTCCATAACGAGAAGACTCCGAGCTTTTACGTCCATGCCGACCGGCAGTTTTTCAAATGCTTTGGTTGCTCCAAGGGTGGCGATGTATTCAGTTTTGTGATGGAGATTGAGGGTCTCGGCTTCTTTGAAGCAATGAAGCTGCTGGCCGAGAAGAATGGGATTGCGATGCCGGCACCGAAGCCGGATTTTGATCCTGCCAGCCGCAAGAAGGCGTCGCTGCAAGATCTGCATGAAATTGCAGCAAAACATTTTCGAGAGGTTTTGTACTCTGATGCGGGCGAGCCTGCGCGGGCTTATCTCAAACAAAGAGGGCTCGGCCAGAAGCTGGCTGAAGAGTTTTGCCTGGGCTTCAGTGATCCGTCGGGCGGCTTGACGCGAGTCTTCCAGCGGCAGGGAGTGGAAGAGGCGCTGCTTGAGGAGTCCGGCCTTTGCCTTAAGCGCAATGAAGGCAATGGGTTCTTTGATCGTTTTCGCAATCGACTCATGTTTCCCATCTGGAACGAGAGCGGCAAGGTGATTGCCTTTGGTGGCAGGACGCTGGGAGAAGACCAGCCCAAGTATCTGAACTCGCCCGAGACGCCGATTTATCGCAAGAGTCATGTGCTCTACAATTTGCACCACGCCCGTGAGGGGGCCCGCAAGAGCGGCCGTATGGTATTGGTG
>CANGVB010000367.1 GCA_947456995.1 Bryobacteraceae bacterium
ATGATCTTAGCCAGGATCGCATTATGGTGCGCGAAGCAGTTGCAGCTGCCCTCCTGGAAATCTGCTTTTGGGCGGCATGTGAAGGTGGGAAATTGCTGGATTTTGACCTCCCCAGTCATGCCGGTTTGCAGGTGCCCTTCTCCTACCGGCGCCAGCCTTCCAGTGCCGGACAGGTCCCTGTTTGGAATATGGAGAGCGGAAGCGTTGGCCAACTTCCAATCACTTTCGACCGGCGCAAGATCCAGCCACGACGCCACCGGGAACTGCCGTCCAGCTACACCTTGCATCCTTCTCAGGTTGCTACCCTCAAATTGCTCGAGGCTCAAGGGTACAAACTCTCAAAGTCCCCGCAATGCACTTGTTGGGAGATTCCTGTAAATCAAATGGGTGGCCGATTGATCGCGCTGCTTCTGGATGAAAACTCGTCTGCCCGAAGGCTCTTGCCTGGCGCTAGTGAGTGAGGGAAATCACAATCTTGCCGAAATGCCCTGCACCCTCCATATGGTGCAGGGCTTCCTGTATCTCAGCCCCAGGGTAGACGGAATCCACCACGGGCTTCAACTGGTTTTGAGACAAAGCCCGGTTGAGATTCTGGAACATCGCACGAGAGCCAACATAAATCCCCTGCACCTGTAGATGCTTGTGCAGAATCGCAGCAAGATTTACGTTGCCTGCAGCTCCCGACAAAATACCAATCACACTCAAATGGCCGCCGCCGCGAACAGCGACAATCGATTGAGCCAGTGAGCCAATGCCGCCCACTTCCACTACATGATCGACACCACCGGCCCTGGCAATCACCTTGCCCCACTCTGGCTCTTCCTTATAGTTCAAAACCCAATCGGCACCCAGCGCCTTGAGACGCTCGATCTTTGCGGGCTGGCTTGAGGTGGCAATCACTCGCGCCCCTGCTGCTTTGGCCAACTGAAGCGCAAACACACTCACCCCGCCCGAGCCCTGCACCAGAACAGTATCGCCAGGCTTCACATTGCCGCTTTCAAACAACGCATTCCAGGCGGTAACCGCAGCACAAGGGAGAGTCGCTGCCTCCTCGAAACTCAAATGACCTGGAATCGCAACCAGACCCTGCGCGTCAAGCACCACCAACTCTGCGAGCAATCCATCTATCGCCCCACCCAAAGCCGATTTACCGTAAGTATCGCGGTAAGGCCCGTCGAGCCAGGTCTGCATAAAGATGCCCGCCACGCGATCACCAACGGCCCAATCGCTGACGCCTTCGCCCAGCGCTACAACCTCGCCAGCCCCATCACTTAGAGGCACCCGAGGCAGCGGCATTTTGGGGTTGTAAGCGCCCTTGGCAACCAGATAGTCGCGGTAGTTCAGCGATGCCGCCCGCACCCGAACCAGCACCTGCCCCGGGCCTGGCATCGGATCCTGCACTTCGCGCCAAATTACCCGCTCAATCCCAAATCCGCCTTCAATCAATGCTTGTCGCATACTGGTAAGATTCTCACGCCATGCAAAAGTTGACTGTATTTTTCTTCTTTCTTTCATCCGGCTTCGCGCAGTATTGCTCCACTGCAACGCCTGAATGCACTGAAAAACTAATGCTGGGCGACGCCAAAAAATTTTCCCTGCTTTATCGCAACTACCCGCTTGAGAAGCGAAACGAAAAGATCGAGCGGGCCATGATCATCATTCATGGTGCTGGTCGCAACGCGCATGATTACTTCTCCACCGGCATGGCTGCAGCCTTTCTGGCAGGGGCGCTTGAGAACACCATCGTCATCTCGCCGCGTTATGCCGGTAACGATGGAGTATTTTGCAAAGACGCACTTGCGACAGACGAAATTGCTTGGGATTGCGGCAATTGGAAGAACGGCTTCGAGGCCCTGAACCAAAAGAACGTCTTTTCTTATGACCTTCTGGACAAGCTGCTCATCAAGCTAAGCAACGAAAAAATTTTCCCAAACCTCAAAGGAATCGTCGTGAGTGGGCACTCGGCCGGCGGACAGGTGACACAACGCTACGCAGCCGCTAATAAAGTACATGAAAAGTTGCGAGTGCCTGTGCGTTATGTGGTTTCCAATCCATCAAGCTATGTCTATCTCGATGCCTTGCGGCTGCCCCGCGATTTTCATTGCGACACCAACGGCAAATGTCTGGAAGAATTCGGTGCTTATCTGGACCGTAATAACTGCACCACCTACAATTCCTGGATGCACGGGTTAGACAATCTGAATGGCTACGCCGCTTCGCTCAACGCCGAGCAAATCCGCAAGCAGCTTCTGGCACGGCCTGTGACCTACCTGATGGGCGAACTCGACACACTACCTATTGCTGGCTTTGATTCCAGCTGCATCTCCATGGCCCAGGGCCCAACCCGCTACGACCGTGCCAAGGCATACTTCGCTCACGTCACAAAACTCAAGGCGAAAGACCACAACTTCGTGACAGTGCCGTTGTGCGGACATAACAACCGCTGTGTTTGGACTGCAGACCAGGCTCTACCCGTGGTTTTCCCGAACTTCTAAAGCAGAAAAGCTCCAACCCTTTAAGGTTGGAGCTGTCAGAAAACTTTAATGGCGTCCCCACGGGGATTCGAACCCCGGTTATCGCCGTGAAAGGGCGGTGTCCTAGGCCTCTAGACGATGGGGACGCAAGAGAGAGGCGACCAATTGCTTGGTCACATTTCCCTATTGTAGCAGATCCAAGACTGTTTTAGAGAGTCTTGAGGTAAGCGATCAAATCGTCACGTTCTTCTTTGCTGAGCAGCTCTTCGTAAGCAGGCATCCCGTTGCCGCCGGCATTGATCAGCGCGCGCACATTGGCTTCGCTTGGTTCTTTGCCATTCTGCATCTTGGCCTTCTTGAAGAGACCCTTCAAGCCCGGACCCATTTTCTTCTCATCGCTGTCAGGTGTATGGCAAACCGAGCACTGCTCGAAAACTTCTTTGCCCTTATCTGCCTTACCGGCCTGAGCTGCCGAAGAAGGCAGAGAAATCAGGCTCAACGCCACAAGCGACGTCGCGCCAATCGAAAGAACAACACTCTTCTTCATTGAATCTAATTTTACAATGGCCATATGCCCCCCGTCATCTTGCTTTTCGCCAAAGCTCCTCTACCGGGCAGGGTAAAGACCAGACTTCAGCCAGTTTTGAGTCCAGAACAGTGTTCTGAACTTCACTCTTCGTTTGTAGGAGACGTGCTTGAGAGCCTCCAGGGTTTCACCTCTCTTGCAGATGTCGAGCTTCATCTCGATCAGGAAACCGAAGCCTGGCCGGAATTCTCCTTTCCCCGAAAGCTGCAAACCGGCAACGGCCTCGGAGAAAAAATGTGGAATGCCGCTCATAACGCATTTACTCAAGGCCGCACGCAGGTTCTCATCCTGGGCAGCGATGCACCCACTCTGCCTGCGGGGCATCTGAAAGCGATCCTCAACTCGGAGGCCGATATCAGCTTTGGCCCCAGCATCGACGGAGGCTACTATGCGATCCAGTTTCGAAAGTTGCCCGCTAAGCTTTTTGACGGAGTGGAATGGTCTACCGATCAAACTCTCAACCAAAGCGTGGCGGCTGCAGAAAAGCTCGGGCTGAGCGTCGACAAGGGCCTCACCTGGTACGACATCGATTCCCCCGCCGATCTTGTGCGGCTGGTGACAGAAGAGCCCCCGCGCCGCACCAAAGCCTGGCTTAAGGCAAATCACTTTTTAGTCGATCCGCCCATCAGCAACATCTAAGGAACCATGGCACTCAAAGAAGGATCCAAAGCCCCAGACTTCACTCTGGCCACCGACAGCGACGAAAAACTGAAGCTCTCCAGTCTTAAGGGTAAGAATGTTGTGCTGTACTTCTACCCCAAATCAGACACGCCCGGCTGCACCACCGAGGCCTGCGAGTTTCGCGATCAAAACGCCGCCTATGCCAAGGCCGATACTGTAGTGCTGGGAGTTTCTCCAGACCCCGTCAAGGCCCAGGCGAAGTTCCGCACCAAGTTTGATCTTCCCTTTACCCTGCTGGCCGACGAAGAACACGCAGTCGCCGAGAAGTACGGCGTTTGGGTGGAAAAGAGCATGTACGGCAAGAAGTACATGGGCGTCGAGCGCAGCACCTTCATCATCAATAAAGAAGGCAAGATCGCAAAAATTTTCCCCAAGGTAAAGCCCGCCGGGCACGCTGCAGAAGTGCTGGCTGCGCTCGCTTCAATTTAGCTGTTAATCTCTCTGCATGCAGAGACTCCTGGCTCTATTCTTCGCGATGCAAGTACTCTCGGGCGCACCCAGAGCGCAGGTCATTCGTGTCGATACCAATGTGGAGCTCGAGGTGCTCGATTGGGGTGGCCAGGGCCGCCCCATCATCCTGCTTGCCGGATACCTGACAGCACACGCTTATGATCCGCTTGCTGAAAAGCTTGCGGCTCTGGGCCACGTATACGGAATTACCCGGCGAGGCCCTGGGGCTGCTCGGGATGTGATTGAAGTTCTTGATGCGCTCAAGCTGACGCAAAAGCCTGTGCTTGCCGGACACTCCTTCGGTGGGCAGGATATTGGCTTCATCGCTGCCGCTCACCCTGATCGCATCGCCGGAATCGTGTATTTAAATTCTGTGGAAGATCCCACTCTGAAGGCTTCTGACTACGGCGTGGATTCCCCTGATGCAAAGCTGCTGCCGGCATCCATGCGGGCTCCCAATCCTCCAGATCTTAGCTCCATCGAGGCCTATCAGAAGTGGCAACGCCAAACCCACGGCATTGCTTTTCCTGCGTCCGAGATCCGGCAACTCTATGAGATCCGGCCCGATGGG
>CANGVB010000368.1 GCA_947456995.1 Bryobacteraceae bacterium
CCCCGGAAAAATTCCGCCGCGAACCCATCGAGACAATGTCATTTCCCGATGCTTCTTTCGACTTCATCATCGCGAGTGCCGTCCTCCATTTCGCCTACGACGAGGGCCACTTCGAAGCCATGCTCTCCAATATTTTCGACAAGCTTCGCCCCGGCGGAATCCTCTTCTGCCGCCTCGCCTCCTCCATCGGAATCGAGCACCAGATCCAGCAAATCAGCGGCCGCCGCTATCTTCTCCCCGACGGCTCCGATCGCTTCCTCGTCGATGCCGAACTCCTCCACCACATAGCCGAAGGCCGCAACCTCCAACTCCTCGACCCCATCAAAACCACCATTGTCGAGAACCAGCGCTCCATGACCACTTGGGTCCTTCTCAAGTCACGCTAGTCTAATGTAGATGCCCGTCGATACCGCCCTAGCCGCCGTCTTCCGCGCCCCCGGCCAGCCGCTCACCATCGACGCCTTCCCCATCCCACAAATCGAACAAGGTGAGACCCTGGTCCGCATCCGCTGCGCCACCATCTGTGGCAGCGATCTTCACACTCACACCGGCCGCCGCAACTCCCCCTCACCCTCCGTCCTCGGCCACGAAATGGTCGGCGACATCGTAGCCACCAATACCTCCCACAAAGTCGGAGACCGCGTCACCTGGTCCATGGTCTGGTCCTGCGGCACCTGCGACAACTGCCTCCGCGGCCTCCACTCCAAATGTGATCGCCTCTACAAATTCGGCCACGCCGCCATCACCCCCACCTCCCACTTCACCGGCGGCTTCGCCCAATACTGCCTCCTCCCCGCTGGCACCGAAATTTTCAAGATCCCGGCCAACATCCCAGACCCCGTCGCAAGCATCGCCAACTGCGCCACCGCCACCGTAGCCGCCACTCTCCGCAAAGCAGCCCCCATAAAGGACCAAAACATCGTCATTCTCGGTGCCGGTATGCTCGGTCTCAATGCCTGCGCCATGGCGAACCACCAAGGCGCAAAAGAAGTCTTCGCCATCGACACCGACTCCCAGCGTCAAGCCCTCGCCACCCAATTCGGAGCCTCCCTCAACCCACAACCCACCTCCGCCCAGGTCGTCCTCGACTTCACCGGCAACCCCGATGCCATGGAGCAGGGCCTCAGCTACCTCCGCACCGGTGGCATCTTCATCCTCGCCGGCGCAGTCTTCCCCAGCCGTCCCATCCAACTCCCCGCCGAGCAAATCGTCCGCAAATGCCTCCGCATCGAAGGCGTTCACAACTACTCTCCAACCGACCTCGCCGCCGCCCTCGACTTCCTCGCCACCACCACCTACAACTTCGAAAGCCTCGTCGTCGGCCACTACTCACTAAACGAAATCAACGAAGCCTTCGCCTTCGCCCAGTCAAACAAACCACCCAGAGTCGCAATCTACCCCAACGAGAAACCATGAACACCATACAAGCCATCATCTTCGACCTCTCAGGCACCGTAATCGACTTCGGCAGCCGCGGCCCTGTAGTGGCCTTCGTAGAACTCTGCCGCCGCCACGGCCTCCAGGCAACTGAACAACAAGCCCGCGGCCCCATGGGCTCGCACAAGTGGGACCACATCTGGGCCATGCTCAACGAACCAGAAATCCACGCCCAGTGGGTCGCCCTCAAAGGCCAGCCCCCTACAGCCGCAGACGTAGACGCCCTCTACCCCGAATTTACCGAGGTCCAAATCGCAACCCTCGCAAACCACGTAGAAGTCCTCCCCGGCGTCAAAGAACTAGTTGAAGAACTCGGCCGCCGCAAGATTCGCTACGCCACAACAACGGGCTTCGACTCCAGCATGATCGGCCCCGTCAAAGCCTCAACAGCCGCCTCCGGCTTCGCCCCCGAAATCTTCATGACGCCAGACCTCGTCGGCGCCGGCCGCCCCGCCCCCTGGATGATCTACCACGCCGCCAAACACATGGGCCTTTATCCCCTCCACACCTTCATCAAAGTCGGCGACACCCCCATCGACATCGCCGAAGCCAAAGCCGCCGGCACCTGGGCTGTATCGATCGTCGCCACCGGCAACGAAATCGGCCTCTCGCAAGACGCCCTCGCCGCCCTCTCAAAAGAAGAACGCGAGCAGCGCTTCCATGCCGCCCACGCCAAATTCAAATCTCTCGGAGCCGATTACATCATCGACTCCGTAGCCGATCTCCCCTCCGTCATCGACCACATCAACCAACGCCTCGCCAACGGCGAACGCCCCTGACCAATTGCTGATATCTTCTTTACTTTTTGTTTACCGTGCCATGATGCTTCCCAATTCTCACTCTTGTTAGTCTCCATGTGGGGCCAACCGGTCACCACATAGATTTACCTCGGAGATTTACATGAAACACTCATATTTAGCATTAGTCATCCTCTCGGTTGGCTTGAACATGACTGCCCACGCGGCAGACATTAACTTCTTCAACGATCCCTTCGCTGGCTCAACCGCCCTCACGACTCCCGGCCGTCAGGTCAACGGACTCGGCGAACAAACCCTGCCCACCTTCGACATCCTCACCGACCGCTTTGTCTTCAACACCAACGCGTTTAGCAACAGCTCGCCAATCAATTTCATAAGCTCGCTCGGTGCAAACCTCCCGGTCTCTGGAAGCAATGTGATTGTCCTTCAGAACTCCACAGCACCCTTCAATGCAGGCTTGGCTGCAACCTTGATCGCCAATCAGCTAACCACCGACGGCGCCGGCTTCTTTATCTACTTCAACACCACCCTCAACGTAAGCCGCCTCGTCTACTCAACCAACCTCAACGTGGCCGATGCCGATCTCGCAATCCTCGCCCGCATCACCTCGGCATCAGGGCAGGGAGCCATCGATAACCTGTCTCTGTTCTCTGAAGCCAACTTTGGCACCAGCGATGTCCCTGAAGCCTCCAGCTCTCTCCTTTGTGCAGCCGGCCTCGCAATGGTCTACCTCCGCGTCTACAAGCGCTAAAAACAGGCGAGGCCAACACCTCAATGTTGGCCTCGCCACAATCTACCCTTCGTATTCTGCGATCAAACTCACATCGCCCACTGAACTAACAAAATACTCCTCACGCACCGCCAGATAAGCCGCATCGGCGAAGAACTTCTCCTTCGTCTCCCGATCCGGGAATCGAAGCACAAAGACTCGGTTGATCTCTCCACCATCCTCCTTGCGCAACGTCCGTGCAACTTCAAAGTCATACCGGAACCCACCACCATAAGCTTCCAGAATCGGCGTCATCCCGGCCCGGTACTCTGCATACCGGGCCGCATCTTGAACATCAAGTCCAACCGTCATTTCATAGCTCATACTTCTATCTCCTTACCACTTCCCCGCATGGGCGCCACCATCAACATACAGCACCTCACCAGTCACAAAACTCGCCCGCGTCAGATACAAAGCAGCTTCCACAATCTCCGCCACACTACCCAACCTGTGAATCGGATGCAACCCCTTCAGAAACTCATGGTCCTTCACCTCATGCATCGGCGTATCGATGATCCCGGCCGCGATCGCATTCACGCGAATCCCCGCCTCGGCATACTCAATCGCCAGCGAGCCCGTCACACTATTCAATCCACCCTTCGTCAGATTGGTAAGCCCGGCGTTAACGCCCTTCACCGGTTGCTCGTCCAGCGTTGTAGTGATCGTCAAAACACTTCCACTCTTCTGCTTCAACATCTGCCGTAGCGCAGGTTGCGTCACATAAAAGAAGCCCGCCAGATTCGTCCCCATCACTCGCTCATAGTCTGCCCTTGTATAGTCCACAAATGGCTTCGGCACAAAGATCCCGGCATTGTTGATCAGGACATCCAATCGTCCAAATCTCTCCACCGCCACTTGCGCCAATCGCTCGCCCGTCTCAGGCTCCGCCACATCGCCTTCAACAATGGCCAGATCGTCTGATTCCTCCAGACTCATCTTCCGCGCATTGGCAACAACGCGATAACCCTCGCGTAAATACCCCTGCGTCAAGCCAAGTCCGATGCCGCGCGAAGCGCCTGTAATTACTACTGTTGGTTTGTTCTTTAGGTCCATGACTCTTCTGATGAGGCAAGCCCTCAAACGATCCCGCCTCGCCGTCGAATCGGGTTACCATCCGGTAAGTAGTGTCATGGTCAAACGCCGCAAATCGAAAGTCGAACTTCCACCCGTTGAGTGTCCACTCCGCCAGTGCATGAATCTGATCTCCGGCGCCTGGACTGCAGACCTTATCTGGTACCTCCGTGCCGGCGAGCGTTGTTTCACCGAGCTCCAGTTCGATCTCAAAGGAATCTCCGCCAAAGTCCTCACCGCCCGCCTCCGCTTCCTCGAGCGTGAGCACGTCATCGCTCGCATCCCCAAACAAACCTCTCCCCCCACCGTCTTCTACGCACTCACCCCGCTCGGCCTCGAACTCCTCGAAGCACTCACACGAGTCATGGAAGTTGGTCAGCGGCTCAAGCTATCCAAATAGGCAACCATCCGCCGCCGGTAACTTTCGATATCCGGCACCACCAACTCCGGTTCCTTCGCCATCTCATCCCAGCTCCGCAGTCGCAAAATATCCCGCAACTCCGGCGCAGTCGCAACTCTGAACGCCAACTAGCGAACCTCCGACAATGGCGATGGTTTTTCTCCTAGTTCACACACACTTGAAGGTGAACCGCCTCGTCTATTCCACCAACCCCAATCCTGCCAAAGCCGATCTCGCAAGTCTCGCCACACCTACATGGACGGGAGCCATCAATGCCCTGTCTCAGTTCAACACAGAGAACCTTTCACTTGCAATGTTCTTGAAG
>CANGVB010000369.1 GCA_947456995.1 Bryobacteraceae bacterium
AGCGAGCAGATGCGCTCACGCTTGAGTTGTACAAGTATCCGGAATCGATGGAGGGTGCCTACCGGCAAATCCAAAGTCTGATTCCTGCTCGTATTCAACCTTAGACTGGCGTGATACGATTAGAGCAAAGTCACTGGGTATTCCAATTTTCATATCCCCGTCTGCAACCATTCAGGCTCTGGCAGCGTCGCAACATTAGCGCAGAGTCGATGCCGAAGACAAAGGAATGAAAACGTGAGTACATCGACGCTAGAACGGGCAGAAGAAATCGTGATCAGCACGGAAAACCAAAAACCGCTGTCAAACCCAGAGGAGAATCTGGCAAGTGCTCTTTCGGGCCTCAAAGAAGAGCACCCTCTTGTTTCTTTATGGAATGGTCTGAAAGAAACCATCAGCCCCACGAAGCTTCCTCCGCTGGAAGTTACCTCGCAACCAATTCCTGTGAAGGACATTTGGGGCCAGAGTGGTGGGAACGAGTCTAAGAGCGCGATCGGCTCGATGGCCGTGCATGGTGCAATTATTGCTTTGTTGATCTTCCTGTCGACCAGTAAAGAAGTTCAGAAAATCGTGAAAGAATACACTCCGCTTGCTGCGCCGTTGAGCGAGTATATTCCGAAAACCGCACCGAAGAAGCAGACGATGGGTGGTGGCGGTGGTGGTGGAGCTCGTGACGTTACGCCTCCGAGTAAGGGCAAGTTGCCGAAGGTTGCGCCTAAGCAGTTTGTGCCTCCTCAATTGCAGAAGGTAGAACAGCCGAAGCTGGTGATGGAGCCGACGATTATCGCGCAGTCTGATGCGCTGCCGAAGGTGAATTTGCCGATGTTGGGTGACCCGCTGTCTGGCCTGAGTGCTCCTTCGCAGGGGCCCGGCTCTGGTGGCTTTGGTAGCGGCAAGGGCGGTGGTGTTGGTTCTGGCAGTGGAGCTGGCTTTGGGCCGGGCTCTGGTGGTGGAACTGGCGGCGGAGCTTTCCGCGTTGGCGGTGGGGTATCGGCACCTTCGGTGCTCTTCAAGGTGGAACCGGAGTACTCTGAAGAAGCTCGCAAAGCAAAGTTTCAAGGTACGGTTGTGCTCTCCATCGTGGTTGACCCTTCAGGCAAGGCTCGCGATATTCGCGTGATTCGTCCTCTGGGCCTTGGGCTCGATGAGAAGGCCATTGAAGCTGTTATGAAGTGGCGCTTTAAGCCGGGCCTTAAAGATGGCGGCGCGGTGCCTGTGCAGGCAACGGTAGAAGTTAACTTCCGCCTTCTGTAGTCAATTTCCTTAAATACTCAAAGCTATAGATCCCACTGGAGTGGCCGTCATTCCAGTTGATCTGTATTGCGTACTTGCCAACCGCTTCGCAGTTGAGCATCTTGATAGCAGGCTTGTACATCTGGAAGGGGCTGGGGGCCTGATAGTTGGTCTTCTGGGGCTCTGTGCCGTGGGCTCCAGTACAGACTGCGCAGGGGCAGTTGTCGCGTAGAAATGCCAGGCTGAAGCTGCTGTGAAGGCCGTCGCGCCAATCGATTTCAATGCCCTTAGACTTTGAGATGGCGATGTGTTCTGGTTCCTGTAAACTCATGATTTTCGTTCGATGTCTCTAACCCCTGGGATGCGCCGCAGAGCACTCAGGATTTTTTCGAGCTGACGCTTGTCTCGTACTTCGATTTTCATATCCACGACGGCACCGTCGCGATCGTCATCGCCGCGGGCTTCGAGGCTGCGGATGTTGGAGTTCTCGCTGAAGAGCACCTGGGTGAATTGAGCGAGCATGCCGGGGCGGTCGTCGGTGGTGATGGAGATTTGCACGTCGAAGCTTTCGACGCCAGTCTTGGCCCACTCGACATCAATCTTGCGCTCTACTTCGTACATCAGGTTTTGGACGTTTGTGCAACTGATGCTGTGGACGGCTACGCCTTTGCCTCGGGTGATGTAACCTACGATGGCTTCACCCGGGATTGGGTTGCAACAGGGGGCCCTGTAGATCATCACATCGTTGAGGCCTTTGACGCGGAGGGCAAGATTCTTGGCCTCTTTGTCGATGTTGGCATGTACGGTGGGCTGTGTTGCTGTTTCCGCGGCCCTGGCTTCTTCCTGAGCGGCGCGCTCGGGGGAGAGGCGCATGAGGATGGGGCGGGCTTCAATCTTGCCGTAGCCGAGGTTGGCGAAGAGATCTTCGAGCTTGCCAACGCCGTAGTCTTCGAGGACTTGGGCGAGCAGGGCGTCGTCGATTTTGGAGATCGGGACCGAGAGACGCCGGGCTTCTTTTTCGAAATATTTCTCACCGATCTCAATGGCCTTGGAGCGCTCTGTGGCATTGATGATCTGCTTGATTTTGTTGCGGGCCTTGGAGGTTTTGACGAAGCCGAGCCAGTCTTTGCTGGGCATGTGGCCGGGCTGGGTTAGGACCTCAACCACGTCGCCGTTCTTGAGGGAGTATTTCAGCGGGACGATGCGGTTGTTGACCTTGGAGCCGACACAAGCGTTGCCGACATCGCTGTGGATGGAGTAGGCGAAATCGACGGGGGTGGATTCGCGAGGGAGGACAACAACCTTGCCTTTGGGAGTGAAGACGTAGACTTCGTCGGAATAGAGATCCACTTTGAGAGTGGACATGAATTCGCCGGGGTCTCGCCTTTCCTGCTGCCACTCGACGAGCTGGCGCATCCAGTTGACGTATTGCTCCTCGGTGCTTTTGCCTCGGCGCCCTTCTTTGTACTTCCAGTGGGCGGCTACGCCTTCTTCAGCGAGGCGGTGCATTTCTTCGTTGCGGATCTGCACCTCAAAGGCCTGCCCGCCGGTGCCCATGACGCTCGTGTGGAGGCTCTGGTAGCCGTTCTGGCGGGGCATGGCGATGAAGTCTTTAATGCGGCCGGGAATGGGTGGCCACTCGTTGTGGATGACGCCGAGGGCGGCGTAGCAGTTCTTGAGAGAATCGGTGATGATGCGCAGAGCAAGTAAGTCGTAGACCTGCTCGATGGGGATCTTTTGCTTCTTGAGCTTGACGTATACCGAGTAGGGACGTTTGAGGCGGCCTTCGACGCGGGCTGGGATGCCTTCTCGCGCCAGCTTTTGCTCTACACTCTTCTGGATGCCTTCGAGAAATTCCTGGGAGGCTTTGCGCTTGTGCTCGATCTGGCTGCAGATGTCTGCGTGGGCCTCAGGATCGATGGCGGCGAAGGCGAGGTCTTCGAGTTCTGCCCTAACTTTACCCATACCGAGGCGGTGGGCGATGGGGGAATAAATGTCGAGGGTTTCCTGGCCGATGCGGGTTTGCTTTTCGCGGGAGAGGCTGCCAATGGTGCGGAGGTTGTGGAGACGGTCGCTGAGCTTGACGAGGATGACGCGGATGTCGCCCACCATGGCGAGGAGCATCTTGCGGACGCTCTCGGCCTGCTGCTCTTCTCGCGAGTAGAGCTGGATCTTGCCGAGTTTGGTGACGCCGTCTACGCACACGGCGACTTCGGGGCCGAAGCGCTTGCGGATCTCATCGATGGTGATGCCGGTGTCTTCTACGACGTCGTGGAGGAGGGCCGTTTCGACGCAGACCAGATCCATGTGCATGTCGACCAAGATTTGAGCGACGGCGATGGGGTGGATGATATAAGGTTCGCCGCTTTTGCGGGCCTGGCCAGCGTGCTGGTCTCTCGAATACTCGAAGGCGGCGCGAACTTTGGCCAGATCTTCCTTGGGACGGTTGGCGGAGAAAGACTTCTCAAGCTGGGCATAACGAGCCTCAATCTGATAGGGATCGTCATCCTGCGTCAAGGGGATGGACACACTGATATCGCCGGGACTGCGCTTAGATTCCATGAATTGAAGACAACGGAGAGACCTTTCCTCTATTATTTCGCCAACGGTACAGACAGGTCAATAAAAACGAAGAGGCGGGCCCGGGAGGGACCCGCCTCTAGAACTTAGTTTTGAACTAAGAGCTAGTTCTTCTTGATGCCTTTGGCTGCTTTTTCGAGCTCGATGGCCTTGATCTTCTTTGCTTCGAGAGCCTTTGCTACCCAGTTATCGGCGGTAGCAATGTCTTTCTTGTAGTCATCAGGGTTCTCGGCCAAATCGGCGCGTTCGCGAATCAGAAGATTCAGATAAGCCATTGCATCGTCGTAATTCTTTTCGATTTCGACGGCCTTGCTCAGATGGCCGATGCCTTCTTCGACAAGGTTGGCGTAACCAGCCTTCAACTCTTCACGAATTTTCTTATCCTTGATGGGGCCGGGGTCTTCCTGCTTCATCTTGGCGTTTTCGCGAGCCGCTTTGTACTTCGGATACCACTTAGACCATGAGATAACGCCGAGGCTGTAATAGGCCTTGGAGTTAGTGGGGTCGATTTCTACGAGCTTGCCGTACCAGACTTTGGCATCATCCATCACGCGAAGCTTGTCTTCGAGATTAGGGAATGCATTGGGCTGGTTATAACGCATGGAGGCGATGGATTCGGTGGCCAGTTTGTTCTTGGGGTCTACCGAGAGAACCTTCTGGAATTCGTCTTCCGCATTCTTGGCCATGGCCTTGTTTTCAGGCGAATCGGCACCGGGGATCCATTGGCTCATGTATGAGGTTGCCAGATAGAGACGGGCTACCTCGAATGATGGGTCGGCATCGATGGCTTCTTTAAACTTGCGAGCGGCTTCTTCGTATTTGGTGGCTTTGTATGCAGCCACACCTTTATTCAGAGCGTCGCGCGCCTTCAATTTTTCACAACCACTCGCGAAAACGAGTAGACCGAGGGTAACCAGGGCGGTCGCAATGACGCGAAC
>CANGVB010000370.1 GCA_947456995.1 Bryobacteraceae bacterium
AGGCGTGGTGCGGGTTTGATCTTCGAGCGAGAATTGCCGGAAGAGTTCCATGCGAAGTTCACCGGAGCGCCAGAGCGGGCTGATTGGCAAGTAGGACTGGCATTCGTTGCCTACGAGAATGAGGGGCTTTGAATTGGAAGAAACAATGAGCAGGGTTTCTTCGAATCTTGGATCGAAGTTTGTGAAGTAGTGAAGGTTGGCAAAGTGTTCGCGATCGGCATAGATGAGTGCGATGTCGATGGATGCTTGGGCCATTCGCTCTCTAAGGCCGGCAATCCTTTGCCGAAAGGTCTCGGCCGGCAGGGTGGGAGGAGCTTCCAGTTCAGGCGTGCTGGGCCAATCGAGTTCGATCAAACGAAAACTATTCATGCGGAATTTGATTTTAGCGAAACAAAAGCGTAGTTCACTCGTATAGAGTCAATATGCGAAATTTCCAGTTTGCCTTAAGGACCCTCGCCAAGAGCCCAATTGTTTCGATTGTCGCTATCTTGTCGCTTGCGCTGGGCATTGGTGCAAACACGGCGATCTTTTCATTGTTTGAACAAACGTTACTCAGGAAACTGCCAGTTTCGTCGCCCGATGAGCTGGTGAACATCTCCGCCAATGGCCCACGTAGCGGCAGCAATTCTACAAACAATGCGGGCAATCAGCAATCGATCTTCAGCTACCCGATGTTTCGTGATCTTGAGAAGAATCAAAACGTTTTTACCGGTATCGCTGCCCATCGGAGCTTTGGCGCCAATCTTTCTTATCAGGGGCGAACCAGCGCTGCTAGCGGGATGTTTGTGTCTGGTTCTTACTTTCCGATTCTGGGAATCCAGCCTGTATTGGGCCGGCTGCTGAACATGGAGGACGACAGGAATATCGGAGCCCATCCTCTGACTGTGTTGTCACACTCTTATTGGAAGGAGAAGTTCAACGAAAGCCCTGATGTGGTGGGTAAGTCGATGGTGATCAATGGTGTCGCGATGACGGTGGTGGGGGTGGCGCCGGAGGGGTTCAAGGGTACGACGTTGGGTTCGCCGGTGTCGGTGTTTGTTCCGATCAGCATGCGGGAAGCACTCACGCCCGGCTGGAAGGGCCTGGGCGAACGCAAGAGCTATTGGGCTTATCTGTTTGCGCGACGCAAACCGGGCGTGAGTATCGAAGCCGCTGAGGCAGCGATTCACAGCACCTACATCTCCATCATCCGGGATGTGGAATTACAGTTGCAAAAGGGGATGAGCGAGCGAACGAAGAAGCAATTTGTTGAACAACAAATGAAGCTGAGCCCAGGCGAGAAAGGGCAGAGTGGCTTCTTCAATACGGGCAAAGCTCCGATGGTGATGCTGAGTTGCATCGCGGCCTTTGTGCTGCTGATTGCTTGTGCCAACATCGCGAATTTGTTGCTTGCGCGGTCGGCGAATCGAGCGAAGGAGTTTTCGATCCGTTTGTCGTTAGGTGCAAGCAGGAGCCAAGTTATGGTGCAGTTGCTCTGCGAGTCACTGGTGCTCGCTTTGCTGGCTGGGATTGCCGGTGTCTTTGTCGCTTATGGCACCGGGATGGCGATTCTTACATTTTTGCCGACGGGGTCAGATCAGATCTTTGAACCCGGAGTACGGCCGATTACGATTCTTTTCTCGCTTGGCGTATCGATTCTTTCGGGATTCCTCTTCGGACTCTTTCCTGCCGTGCACTCCACCAAGATGGATCTGGCTACGGCTATGAAAGATCAGGCTGGTAACGTTTCCTCTACGGGGGCAGCATCGAGATTCAGGAGGGTACTGGTTACGGCTCAGATCGCACTTTCGCTGCTGTTGCTGGTGTCGGCTGGGATGTTCCTGAAAAGCCTGGTCAACATCATGAAGGTGGATATTGGGATTCGCACAGAGAACATGATTGTGTTTGGATTGTCTCCCGAATTGAATCAGTATTCGCCTGAAAGATCGCGGGCGCTGTTTGAGCAGTTGGAAGCAAAGGCAAGCGCGATCCCGGGAGTTCAGGGTGCAAACGTGTCGATGGTGCAGTTGATTGCAAACAATAATTGGGGTTCTGATGTCAGTGTCGATGGCTTTGAAAAGGGCCCGGATACAGACTCCCACTCTATGTACAACGAGGTGGGTGCAGGATTCCTCAAGCTGATGCAGGTTCCTTTGATTAAAGGACGAGAGTTTGAATTGCGAGATTCGCTCAGCGCACCCAAAGTTGCGATTGTCAATGAGGCCTTTGAACGCAAGTTTGGAAATGGCAAGAGTTTGCTTGGAAGACGCATGCAGCAAGGCAGTGGCGGCAAGAACGAAATCGAAATTATTGGAGTGGCGAAGGACGTGAAGTACAGCGAAGTGAAGGATGCTGTTCCGCCTTTGTTCTACATCCCCTACCGGCAGGACGCGAAACTGGGGTCTGCAGCGTTCTACGTGGCAACGGCGATTCCTGTGGATCAGGTATTGCCTGCGTTGCGCAAGGTGGTTGCGGAGCTAGATCCGAATCTGCCCATGGAAGATGTGAAGACACTGGAGTCTCAGGTGCAGGAGAACATCGGTCTTGACCGGATGATCTCTACGCTAGCTGGAGCTTTCGCCGGGCTTGCCACCTTGCTGGCAGCGGTTGGGCTTTACGGAGTTCTCGCTTTCACGGTAGCCAGACGTACTCGAGAGATCGGTATCCGACTGGCCATTGGAGCTGATGCCAACAAGATCAGAAACATGGTGTTGCGAGAAGTTGGCTGGATGGTTGGCATTGGGGTTGTACTTGGCTTACCGGCAGCACTTGTACTGACCAAGTACGCCGAATCTCTGCTCTACGAAATCAAGAGTAACGATCCGTCTGTGTTGGCTGGCGGTGTTGTGCTGATCAGTATTGTGTCCTTCCTGGCCGGGTACATACCGGCGAGAAATGCGATGAAGATCGAGCCCCTGGAGGCATTGCGCTATGAATAGTAGCAATGGGGATTGAAGAACTCTTTGCGCTGGATGGATTGAGAAAATACCAGTTTCAGGATAAGGAAGTGCTCCTGCACGAGGATCATCGATGGGTGCTCCCACTGGTGGCCGATGCGCAGGATAGAGGGCTGCTTCCGCGGCCGGTGCGAGTTGTCTTGTTTGACCGGCATACGGATGCGGCAGAGCCGGGGGAGCTGAGTTGTGATCTGAGCGTCGCTGGCGTTATCGATGCCTGCAAGCACCAGTTGAGTCATCACGATGACGACTGGATTGTGGCAGGCATTCGTATGGGTTTGCTTGCCGATGTGTTCATCTTTGGCGTGGATGACCGCATGGGGGACCTGCCCAAAGCGGTTGGTGAGTACGGAATCTTTGGACGCTACGAGATGCCTGGGAAGCTGGGCGAAGTGGGTGTGCGGGCGCGGGAGGTTTTGGAATGGACCGAATCCCCGATCTTGCTCGACATTGACCTGGATTGTTTTGCCTATGCATATCGAGACCGGGTGATGGCCTGGGATGAGAGCGTGTTTGAGAGTGAGTTCGGGCCGAGCTTTGATTTGTTTCAAACCTTCGTGAAGCGGGCGGGGTTGATCACGGTTTGCCGTGAGGCTGGTTGCTGCGGTGGGGAATTGAATGCAGATCAAATCTGGAAGCTCTTTGCTGAGCGTCTTCTCGATTTGAAGACTTGACAGCATCGGCCTGAATCGCGTAGCTTCGTACCCATGACCTCGAAGAAAAGGCGGCGTTTGCTCGCTTTGTGCGCAAGCTTTGGACTGGCCTCCTGTGCCAAGCAGGAAAGCGTTGCACCCAAAAGTCCTGGTGCTGGATTATCGATGCGACCGTATGGGGATCGTAGTCCTTTTGAGAAGACCTTGCGCGGAGCGAGAGAGTCTACCAAGTCTATTGGAGTGGGGTCCAGCCGGACGCCGCTTCACGAACTCTATGGCACGATCACGCCGTCATCGCTGCACTTCGAGCGGCATCACGCAGGGGTGCCTGCCATCAATCCCGCTGAGCATCGCCTACTGATCCATGGGATGGTGGATGCGCCAGTAAGTTTTTCGATGGACGATTTGCGGAGGCTGCCTTCGGTGACGCGGCCTTACTTCATTGAGTGTTCGGGCAATGGAGGCGGTGAGTTGGCTGGGAATGCGGGTGCTGATGCGAGCCGGTCTCATGGTTTGCTATCCAATTCGGAATGGACTGGCGTGAAATTGTCGACTTTGTTGAGTGCGGCGAAAATGCAGTCTGGTGCATCGTGGGTGATTGCCGAAGGAGCGGATGCCTGCCGCATGGCTCGTAGTATCCCAATTACGAAGGCGATGGACGATGCGTTGGTTGTTTACGCGCAGAATGGTGAGGCGATCCGGCCCGAGCAGGGTTATCCGTTGCGATTGCTGCTGCCTGGTTGGGAAGGTAATGCCAGCATCAAGTGGTTGCATCGATTGCATGTGGCCAGCGAGCCTGCCATGTCGAATCAGGAAACTGCTCACTATACGGATCTGCATCCAACCGGCAAGGCGACGATCTTCTCGTTTGAGATGGAGGCGAGCTCGGTGATTACGCGGCCATCGGGTTCTCAGAAGCTTGCCGGGAGTGGCTTTCATGAGATTTCAGGCCTGGCCTGGTCTGGCCGGGGCAAGGTGGCCAAGGTGGAAGTATCTACCGATGGCGGCAAGGTTTGGCAGGCGGCAGTGCTGGATGAACCTGTGATGACCAAAGCTGTGGTGCGCTTCCGAATGCCCTGGCAGTGGGATGGTCAGGCTACGGTGATCTCATCGAGGTGCATTGACGAGACCGGTTATGTACAGCCGACGCGGGATCA
>CANGVB010000371.1 GCA_947456995.1 Bryobacteraceae bacterium
ACCCCGGTGGCCATGGACAAGGGTCTGCGCTTCGCAATTCGCGAAGGCGGCCGTACAGTCGGTGCCGGCACCGTATCAGAAATCGTCGAGTAGGTTTTTTACTCGCTTTGGTCTGGGGGCTGAACTCTTATTGGGTTGCAGTCCCCAATTGTTTTATACTAGAGTGAGATCCAGAGATAGGGGCGTAGGCTAACGGTAAACCTGCGGTCTCCAAAACCGCCTTTGGGGGTTCGAATCCCTCCGCCCCTGCCAAATCTCCCCTTCATTCCTCGCCAACCCAAAAGCGGTTGAGCCCGGAGAAAGCATCACATGGCGAACGAAAATACACTTGAAAAGGCCTCTTCGTGGGTCGATAGCACAAAAGAGTACTTTGAAGACCTCCAAAAGGAGATGCGACTGGTCACGTGGCCAAGCCGCAAGCAGGTGATCGCGACGACTACGGTTGTCGTGACGAGCGTGTTTTTGTTCGCGGCCTATTTCGCTGTCGTCGACCAACTTTTCGCCCGTGGCGTAACGCAGATTTTTGCATGGAGCGCGAAGTAGTTTCCCGAGGTCCCTATGGCGGAATTTGACGAAACAATCGAAGCTGGTGCAGAACCAGAAATTGCGGCTGAAGCAGTGGCCGTAGAAGACGCGCCTCAAGACGAAACGGGTGCTGATCCGGCTCATGCCAACATGAACTGGTTTATTATCCATACCTATTCGGGTTTTGAGAACAAAGTTGCTGAGAGTTTGAAGAGCCGCGCGGAAGCGTTTGGCTTCGATCACCGTTTGGGTCAGATTCTGATCCCTAAAGAGCAAGTGGTCGAGATGAAGAATGGCAAGAAGGTTACGAGCGACCGGATGCTCTACCCGGGCTACGTCATGATCCAGATGGAGATGGACGATCAGCTCTGGCACGAAGTGAAGAACACTCCGCGCGTGACTGGATTTGTCGGTGGTGGCAACACCCCTGTGCCGCTTACAGCGGATGAAGTGAATAAAGTTCTATTCCGCCAGACCAAGACGGGCGACGCTCCGCGGCCCAAGGTCAATTACGAAAAGAACGAAACGGTACGCATCGTCGACGGGCCGTTCAACAATTTCTCGGGCAAGGTGGACGAAGTCAATCACGAGCGCAATACGCTGCGCGTGATGGTGACCATCTTCGGACGCTCCACTCCTGTCGAACTCGATTTCTTACAAGTAGAGAAGGTATAAGCACAAATGGCAAAGAAAGTAACTGGCTCGGTTAAGCTGCAAATCCCCGCGGGCAAAGCCACTCCCGCACCTCCGGTCGGCACGGCGCTTGGTCCGCAGGGCGTCAACATCATGGAATTCTGCAAGGCCTACAACGCGAAGACATCCGCGCCTGACATGGCCGGGCTGATCATTCCCGTTGTGATCACGATCTATTCGGATCGTTCGTTCACCTTCATCACCAAGACCCCGCCGGTTCCGGTTCTGATCAAGAAGGCTGTTGGCATCACCAGCGGCTCGAAAGAACCGAACAAGAACAAGGTTGGCAAGATCACGATGAAGCAGGTAGAAGAGATCGCCAAGACCAAAATGCCTGACCTCAACAGCTTCGACCTCGAAGGTGTGATCAATCAGGTTAAGGGTACTTGCCGCTCGATGGGCGTCGACGTAGTCTAGTTTTTTATCATTTCTGAAAAAACTTTGGGCCGGGTGAGCGCTAAGCTTCCCCGGCCCAAATTTCTTTTATGTTTCAAAGCCTGATATGATTGCAGCAAATGTTGCTTCGTATATCATTGCTAACACTCCTGTTTGCTGGAGCCTCCCTGTTCGGACAGCAAACTGCAGGAACCCTGACTGGTTCCATCACTGACGCCACTGGCGCTTCCATTCCCTCCGCTGCGATTAAGGTTGTAAACGTTTCAAACAACTCTGTTCGCGAAACCGTTTCTGATGCCAGCGGAAATTACACCATCCCATTTCTCCCCGCCGGTGAATATAGCGTTGCGCTGACTGCCAAGGGCTTTCAGAGCCAGAAGATCGCTTCTCTCACGCTCCAGGTGCAGCAGACTTTGCGCCAGGACTTCCTGCTGAAAGTTGGCGATGTCAGCGAATCGATTTCAGTGGATGCTTCGGCTGCCGCTCTTCAAACTGACAACGCTGTGGTGGGTACGGTTATCGACGCTGCCAAAGTAATCCAGTTGCCTCTGAACGGCCGCAACTTTGTGCAGTTGGCTCAGTTGATTCCGGGTGTACAGGCAGGAACGCCGGGTTCGATCACGGTCCGTCGTGGACGTGGTTCGATCGGCCAGCAGAGCTCAGCCTTTGGTGAGACCGGTATGAGTGCCAACGGCGCCCGCGACACCGCGAACCGTTACTTCCTCGACGGCATCGAGTTCATGGATTACGACGCCATGACCTTCAGCTTCTCACCCAGCATCGACTCGCTGAGCGAGTTCAAGGTAGAGACTTCGAGCTATGGTGCGGAGTCTGGCGGTGCGCCGGGCGGACAGGTAAACCTGATTACGCGTCGTGGTGGCAACCAGTATCGTGGCACCTTGTGGCTTTTCAATCGTAACGACGCGCTGACTCAGACCTATGACGCGATCGCCGACAAGGCAGCCGTTAACCCCCGCCTGAACCGCAATCAATATGGCTTGAACATCGGTGGGCCTGTGAGCATTCCGAAAGTTTATAACGGCAAGGACAAGACCTTTTTCTTCTTCAACTGGGAAGCTGGCCGGCTTCTTCAGGCAGCAAATCCCTCGCTGCGCATTGTGGCAACCGATGCCCAGCGCAGAGGCGACTTCCGCGGGCTGATCAACGCCACTTCGCGTCAACCTTTGACATTGCGTGATCCTATGAATGCAGGCATCGTAAACAATGTCATCCCGGTATCGCGTCTGAGCCCGCAGGCGCAGGCCTTTATCCGGTTCACGCCGCTGCCGAACACGCAGCAGGGTGTGCAGAACTGGATTTCACAGCGTCCAACCGGCCTCTCACAGCAGGATACTTACACCGGCCGCGTGGATCATACCTTCTCCGCCAAGGACACCATCTTTGCCCGCTACGTCTTTAACGACACGCTCGAGGCGGGTACGCCGATCTGGGGCAATGACCAGCGCGACAATACCGGCAGCGCCCGCAGTTTGAGCGGCAACTGGGTGCATACCTTCACTCCCACGCTGATCAACGATTTCAAGGGTGGTACGGCATCGTTTGCCGAGTTTGAAACCTTTGGTACTTCCAACAACCCTGAATTTGATATTGCCAACCAGATGGGTTTGCCGCTTGTGTCGAAGCTGCCCAAAGAATTCGGCCCTCCCGACATCAGCATCTCTGGTGCTGATGGCGGCTACTCAGTTTTCAACCTGCAGCGCCAGATCGGCCCTCGTGATCGTTCGAATGCGATTGTTCAGTTTACCGATACCCTGTCCTGGCAGAAGGGCAAGCACCTGATCAAGATGGGTGCAGACTTTGCCAAGCGTTATGTGACCTTTGATCAGGCGCGGCAGCCTCGCGGGCAGTTCAGCTTCGACGGCAATTACACGGGCTCGGCCTTTGCCGACTTTATGCTTGGTTATGTTCGTACCTCAGTAATCAATCCTGTGCCGACTTCAACTCGTTTGAGCAACCTGTGGCAAAGCTACTTCATCAATGACGACTGGCGCGCCACCAGCCGCCTGACGATGAATTTCGGCATGCGCTATGACTATTTTGGTGCCTACAAGCAGGCCGATGATCGTATCGTCAACATCACGCAAAACGGCTACATCGTTGGTAATCTGTTTGACCCGAAGACCTCACCCTGGGGCAGCAGCCTGATCCGCCCGGACCGTAACAACTGGGGGCCGCGATTTGGCCTTGCCTATCGCCCCGCCTTTGTGAATGATGCGGTGATTCGTGCTGGCTACGGCGTTTACTTCACGCCGCAGATTTCGAATGCGATCTTTGCCATGGCGGAAGGTGCTCAGGCTACGGCCGGTGCCAATATCGTTGGTAGCCCGTCAGGGATACCCGATCTTTTCTTCAACAACCCCTTTGCTGGCGCACAAACTGGTGGCGCTTTGAACTTTGCAGTATCGAACGACCCGGACATGCGTGACAGCTACATCCAGCAGTGGAATGTAAACCTGCAGAAGAAATTGCCGGGCAATGTGATTATCGATGTCGGCTATGTCGGCTCGAAGGGCACCAAGCTGATCGTCACGTTTGAAGATCTGAACAGGCCGATTCAATTGATCGACCCGCGGGTCCCCGGACAGGCTTCGATCAATGCACGCCGTCCCAACCAGGCCTTCCTGCGCAACGTGCGCAGCGACAAGTCTGTCGGCAACAGCACCTACCATGCACTACAGATGAAGCTGGAGCGCCGTATGGCCAAGGGCATCACCTTCCTGAGCGCCTATACCTGGGCGCACTCGATCTCTGGCCCGAACGATATCGGTGGCCAGGTGGGTGGTGGCAACTTTATCGGTGCACCGCAGGACGTCTACAACGCGCAAAATGACCGCGGTACTTCTGGTTTTGACCTGCGTCATCGCCAGGTAAATACCGTGCTGTATGATCTGCCGTTCTTCCGCAGCTCCACCAATAAGCTCCTCAAGGGCGCACTTGGTGGCTGGCAGGCTTCGACGATCATGACCTTCCAGGGTGGTTTCCCCTCGCCTGTGACTGCCAATATCGATACCACTGGTACGGGTGTGAATTCCCGCCCCGATCAGCTCTCAGGCCAGAACGGCAATCTGCCGGGCGACCAGCGGACCTGGACGAAGTGGTTCAACACGGGTG
>CANGVB010000372.1 GCA_947456995.1 Bryobacteraceae bacterium
CGCCTCAAAAACTCTTCCTCACTCGCCGCTGCCGAAGGCCGTAACCCCAACCGCCGCAGCTTCTCAAACACCGGCCCATCCACCAGATTCTTGCTCGTAACGATTGGGTAATCCTTCGGCGTAGTCGTAGCCGCAATCAGAATCCGCGCCGCCACTGCCTGCCCCATCGTCCTCACCATCACTGCCGTCTCACCCGTCTCAATCGCTTCCACTTCACCCTTGGCATTCACCCTCACCGTATCCGGATCATTCGCCGTGTACTGCGCCAAATGCGTCACATCCCGAACACTGCCGTCCGAGTACTTCGCAATCGCCACCAACTGCTGTTTTGCCCCACGCCCCACCAGCAGGCGCTCCTCGGGATAAACATGGAGCGACGTAATGCGAGGCGTAGCCCCCACGTCAAAAGGCGCACCCTGCGCAATCCAGTCCCGCAGCACGCGATACTGCAGTGAATCCACCGCAAACCGAAACCCGCCCCCATGCGGCGTCTCAGCCGTCGCCTTCTTCAGCAACAAACTCTGCCCCGCATCCTGCCCGTTGATCCGCTTCGCCTTCCCATTGGTAACCGCTTCAAAATCCAGCTCCGGGTCATTCCCAAACAACGACAGCTTGAATCCCCTCTGCCCGCGAATCGATCCATGACAGCCAGAACTTGCACACCCGCTCATCGTAAAGATCGGGCTCACATCGTTAATAAAACTGATCCCCGGCTTCTTCACCGCCGGCTTCACCACAATCGGCACCGTCACTGCCTTCCCGCCACAACGCAACCGCAACACCGGCGCCTGAGTCGCCCGCGCGACATTCGCCCCGCCACAGCTCGAAGTCACATCGCGCTCATAGCCTTCCGCATCCTTCTCCGTTACCGCAAACACCTGCGTGGCATCCTGCCCATGCAGCTCGATCCTTGTCGGGTACACCGTCACCGCCGCCACCACTGGCAGCGAAGCCATCACAAACAGAGCCAATCTCACATGCCACCTCTTCGAATCTGAATCGGATGCGATCTCCCGATCACCACTCCACCCACTCTACCTACCAGCACAAACTCACCGGGTGCCTTCTCTGCAGCCCGCACCACAACCTCAGCCCGCGTATCGGCAACAGCCACTGGCTTCGACTCCAGCGCCAGGCCCGCCGCAGCCGCCTCCAGCGTCAATTCCAGCGCATCCTTACCCGCATCAAGCCGGGTCACAATCGCTGTAAACTTCGTCATTCCTTTGGCATCCAGGCGCATCGTCTCCGGCACCGCCAGCACCACCCCCGGCGCATCCGCCACCGTCACCCGCAACGCATCTTCCTCGGCATCACCAATAAAGCGAACCCGGTTCCTGAAATACCGTGCCTTGCCCGTCCTCACCACCGTTTCCCCATCCATCACCCCACGCCCCATAAACCGCACCTGCCCCAGTGCAAGCGGCGCATCACCCGCCACCCGGAAACTCACTTCCACATTCGTCCCGTCCAGATAATGCGTCTCACCACAAGTGCCTGTATAAGGCGTATTCTTCGGCTCGGCCACAACAGGTTTCATCGTCACCCCAGCAGGCAGGTTCTCGGCCCAAACCTCAACCGGCGCAGTCCATCCCTCACGCCGCCTCACCCTCACCAGCACCACATTGTCCCGGCCCCGGTAAAGCGTATCCTCAGTCCCCACCACCTTCACCGAGAAATCCGGCTTCGCTTCCTTGATCGTCAGACGATACAAAAAACTAGGGTCCCCCCGAAACTGCGCATCCCTCACCGCAGCCACATACCGCCCCGCCTTCGGCAGCCGAAACACCAGATGCGGATCGAGATTCGCCGGCTCCTTACCGGTATTCGTCGTTGGGTCATCCTGATAAGCCAGCCGCTTACCCGTCTCGTCGTACAGCACCACCATCGGGTCGGTCAAATACCCAAGCTGCATCCCCTCAACATCCAGCACCACCGTCTTGGCTTCCTCCACCCGAAACACAAAAAAATCGGTCGCCTTCGCCCGGTCCAGCACCCCATTCGCAACAACCGGCAACGTAACCGGCTTCGGGTCCCTGCGATTCCGAGCAGACCCGTCCGACACATCCACTTCTCGATACTGCGACACCACAAACGGCACCGGCATCGTCGCCCCGTCCACATGCAGCCGATGCTCGCCCAGCGCCAAACCCTTCGGCACCGCAATCCTCACCCGGGCTTGGGTCCCACTCGTCCGCAACACTTCACCCTCAGCTAGCCCATCCCCCAACATCACCCGCTTCACCCCATCCAGATTCACCCCCCGCAACTCCAACTCAACTGTCTCCCCTTGCCGCCCACCAGCCGGCATCGCCAGATCCACATGCGGCATCCGCCCCGCCACCAACCGGTAATCCGACACATCCGAACCCGCTTCACTCGACCCATACACCCGCAAAAAATAAGCCCCATCCTTCGGTGCCACAAAAACAACATGCGGGTCTTTAAATCCGTAATAGTCGTCCGAGTAAGCTAGCTCTTCTCCTTTGCCGTCCAGCACCCCAATCACCGCATCCGTATTCGCCCCATTGCGCGTAGCCAAAACATCAAACGTAACCCGCTCCCCGGCCTTGGCCTCAAACCGGAAGTAATCATAATCCCCAGCCTTCAGAATCCCGTTCACCAGGGCAGGGAAGACAAGCCCCTCAGCCTTCTCACGAGAATCGTTCGGTTCCTTCTCGCTCCGCTCCGCCAGCGTGTTCACATCAAAATAACCAATCGCCGACCCATGCCCGCAAAGCAATCGAAAGTCATGCCGCCCCGGCTCTGTATCCGCCGCCAGGCTAATCTTCGCAACCACCCGGTAAGCTTCAGCCTTGACGATCTCCCCGCGCAGCTTCCCAGACTTGAAAACCAGCTCTTTAGCACCTTGAAGATTCCGCCCCGAAAGACTCACCGTAATACTGGTCCCACGTTGTCCACCATGCGGAAAGGTCCCTTGGATTTGGGGCCAGATCGGCGGAATTTTCGTCTGCCCCAAAAGCACCAAACCAAGTCCAGTCAAAAGGAACATGGCTCGAATCATGAACGAATCTTATCTGATTCGCACAACTCCAACAACATGCAATTACATCACATGCAATTACATCAACTGACGAACGGTCCGCAACAACATCTCGCTATCCACCGGCTTCGGCAGATATCCCTGCATCCCCTGCGACAGACACAAGATCCGGTATTCATCCCCGGCATTGGCCGTCAGCGCCAGCACTGGCGTCCGCTCATACCCACTGATATCCCGCAATCGCGTGGTCGTCTCGATCCCGTCCATCCCCGGCATCTGCAAGTCCATCACGATCAAATCAAACCGCTCCGCCTCGGCCTTCACTAAAGCCTCCGCTCCACTCGTCGCCAGCGTCACCCTGTACCCACCACGCTTCAGATAAGCTTCCGCCACCTTCCGCGCCGCTTCGTTATCGTCCACCACCATCACCTTGCGCTCGGCCGGCCGCACAAAGGTGGTCTCCAGATTCGAATATCCCAGTGGAATCGTAAACGCAAACAAACTTCCCTCACCCGGCTTGCTGTCCACCGTCAAGTCTCCACCCATAACCTTGGTCAAGCCCTGCGCCAGCGTCAGCCCCAGCCCCATCCCCGAATACCGCCGCGATAACCCACTCTCCAGCTGTTCAAACGATTCAAAGATCTTCTGAATCTGCTCCCCATCCATCCCGATGCCCGTATCTTTGATCTCAACGGTCAGCAAAAACAAATTCGCATCGCTCACATGCGGTTCCACCCGTACAGCCAACTCCACTTGCCCCTTGTCGGTAAATTTCACCGAGTTCGAAAGCAGATGCTGCAGCAACTTCCGGAATCGCAACTCATCGCCCTTCGCTGCCTCCGGCACATCGTCCGAAATCCGAAGATAAAACGCAATCCCCTTTTGCCGCGCCTTCACCAGCCACTGCGCCGCCAGCGATTCAATCGCTTCCTGTAACAGAAATTCGCTGTTGTCTACCTGTGAATCCCCAGCCGCCAGCGCCGTAAATTCCAGCGTCGACGACAACACTGAATACAGTTCTTCCGCACACGCGTTCGTTAGCTGTACATATTCCCTTTGCTCGCTGTTCAGATTCGACTGTTCCAGCAAACTCGTCATCCCGAGGATCCCGCTCAACGGCGTTCGCACCTCATGATTCAGCGCCGCCAGAAACTGGCGCTTCAGACGATCTATTTCAAGGCGCTCCGACATCTATACGCGTATCGGCAAAACACCTTAGCTACTTTAGAAAATCGGGATTTATTTCAACATTCCTTGCACACCCGCAATCAACGTGCAGGTGACGACGTGAAAGAGCCAACCGTAATGGATCCAACGTCTTGTGTACTTTATGACGAGCCGGACATCTTGATAAGCCATGAGTCAGTACGATTGTCCCTAAGGTTTTAGCCCTATGGAACCATTCAGGGTACTGTCTAAGGCCCTATTCGGTACTAGTAAAGCCCCGGCTCCCCTTCCGGCCTCGTCTTCCACCGCCGATGCAGCCACAACCACTGTCCAGGCTCCCGCCTGATCACCCCTTCAAAATGCTTCGCGAGCCGCGCCGTATCCCCCACCACATCCCCACTCATCTCAAACACCGGGTCAAACCGCAAAACATATTTGCCCCTCTTCGCATCCCAAACCGCATAGCCAGGAATCACCGCCGCCCCCGTCTTATGCGCCAGCTTCGCAAACGTAGTCCCCGTGCAAGCCGCTATCCCAAAGAAATCGACAAAACTCCCATTCTCCGGCAACGTA
>CANGVB010000373.1 GCA_947456995.1 Bryobacteraceae bacterium
GGGGAATGGCCCGGACTTCAGCCGGAACGTCGGAGCGAAGCTGGATCTTCTTCACTGAGACTCTCTGCTACTGATCCTTGTGTTGGCCAACGAGCTGCTCCCCAGTAATTTGTTCCATTGTGAAGCCGCATTCAGCGACGGCTTGCTCAAAAGAAATACCCTTACCGCCCTGGCGGAAGTATTCGCGCGAGGCTTGGATCTTCGCGATGTCCTCAGGGGAGAACACATCGTCTTCCTCTTCGTCCTTGTCATCCACCATGACTTCAAGCAGCTTCCGGACAGCCCTGAGCTTGGCGGGAGGAAGTAGATCGAGCAGGGCGTGGGCTTGCTTCAGTTCTTGTTGGAGGTCGAGGGCCATTTGAATTACTTCCTTTCGCTAGCGTTTGAAACGGTCAGCCAGCGGAGTCCTTCGCGCTTGAGGATCATGCCTTTCGATAAAGTTCAAAAGCAATCCCCCTGCCTTCATCCTACACTGGCCTTCATTCCGGCTCAAACAAGAATGGTACTTCGTTGCTCGGGAAGGGGGGGCACTCCGGCATATAGGTAACAAAAGTTTCTAACCACATGGAAGGTCGTCAGCCTGTTTCCAAGCCCATTTGTTGTAGTCGACATGTGTGAGTAGGTGTTTGAAAAGAGCGTCTAGGTTTGAAAGTTGAATCCAGCAAATCAGCCGATAGGAGTCTAGCTTGAATACGAGGCGCGAATCGACCAAGCCGCTCCCCTTAGCTTTTGGTGAGTTGGGCGAGGCGGTCCCGCGCAGTGGGCTCGAATTGCTCCGGGAGCACTTTACCTTCGAGGCGAGAGATTTCGTCGGCGATGATTTGTAGCGCGAGTCGGACTTGGATGCGGTAATCCGCTAGATCGCCCTGGAGTTGGGCTCGGTTCACCGAGACGGCGTCCTTGCGGATCAGGCCTGCATCGAAGAGTAGATTTTCGCGGATGAGATTGAATTGTTCGACACTCAACGGGTGCAGCGACTCGGCCATGAGTTCGGTTCGAAGCGTGTGTGCAAAGAAGGGCGGCAGCTCGAGCTGCATGAATTTTTGCTCTTCGCGGGTGTAATTGGTTTCGGCTCGGGCTTCGATTTGGGCGGCCCGGCGGTCGAGGTATTTGAGTTCCTGAAGGCTTGCTTCGAGCACCTTGACGGCAGTAGCCTTTTTATCTTTGGCGCTTTGAAGATCTGTAAAATAAAGACCCACGAAGACGCCGACGAAGGTACCGATAAGCGAGAGCAGATAGCCGAAAACGTCGGAGTAATTCTCGCGGAAGCGGCGTGTCCATTTGAGGAAAAGAATCAGGGGCAGCAGGCAAACGACGAATACAAGAACGGGTGACATGAGACTAAATTGATTATCTTGCAACTGCGGTAAGAACTGTCACGAAGTCATTCGAGCCCCAAATTTAGCGACCGGGATAGCCGGCCACATCCTTTGCAAAAGGACCCTACAGCCCAGCGCCCAGTCGCTGCTGCAGCCACAATAGCGACGGATACGCAGCGAGCCAGAACCAGAAGAAACGGTTGAGGCCGAACACGCAGGCATTGACGAAGTGAAACAACGCACCGAAACAAAGGCCGACGACAAGCGCTTGCCGGGACAGCAGCGTGAGAGGAAACAACAGCTCAAACAGCATCACCGCCCAGGAGGCAAGGCTCACGGTGCGCGGCCACTCCGCCCCTGCCCGCAAGCTCTCGCTCACCGGATAGGCCGAGAACAGCAAAACGTCACGCGCGGCGCGGCCCGAACGCCATTCGGGGTTGGTGATTTTCACCCAGCCGGCGACACAATACGACAGCAGCGTCTGCACCGCCAGATAGCCAAACGCTGCCTCACGCCCCAACATCGAAGGCATGAAATGCACCAGACAGAGGCTGGTCAGAATAAGCAACCCCATGCAGTCGCTACCACCGTTATAAGGGCCTTCAAAACGCTGTAGGACGAACAGCGCGTGGATCAGCAACGCAAGGCAGATCCACGGGGAGGCAAAACCCGCCATCAGCAGCAGGCTCAGTGCAATGCGAGGCACAAACAAGCGGCGCTCTCCCGGCACTAAGAGATGCTCTGCGCTTTGCTGCAGGAAGGCGAAGGCGAGCAAGATCTCCGTCCAACGCACGGCGGCTTCGAGGCTCACGCGGCCTCCCTGCGGTAGACGGGCGAAGTGAAGGTGATGTCTTCGCGCATGCCCTCTCCTTGCCTGCTCACAAAAACCAGCCGGAATTGCAGCCAGGGCTCGGACGCATCTGCGTGCTCGGCCATGATGCGTTCCATAATTTCGCGCTCGCTTTGTGCGGTAGGATTCGCCATCAGCCGTTCGGCGCAGCTCACCAGATAGAGGGATTGGTTCCAGCGCGGATTCCAGACCATGCGAAGCAGCATCTGGCCAAACGAAAGGCGCGCCGGCCGGGGGCGAAATTCCTGCCACACGGCGACGGCCTGCGCCTCATGCAGCAACGCAAACTCGATACGAGGCGACGGCCCGATCGTGTCGAAGAACCGCCACGAGGGGATGAGAGCAGGCAGTAACAGCTTGAAACCGTGCAGCATGTCTGATCTATTATGATGAACCGCCGGCAGGCGCAATTGCAGCCTAACCCCATCGCCTCGACTGCAACCATTGTAGTAACATATGGACATTGAGGATCTTTGCCCAATGCCAATCACAACGATCTCCAGTCGCGAATTCAATCAGGATCTCGGTAGAGCCAAAAATGCAGCCCTCCAGGGACCGGTCATGATTACAGATCGTGGCAAGCCAGCCCATGTCTTGTTGAGCATCGAGGACTATCGCCGCTTATCTGCCACCCAAATCCGCATTGCTGATCTACTGGCAATGCCCAACGCCGATGAAATCGAACTGGACATCACAAAATCACGCGATCTTCCATCTCCGGTAGATTTGTCCTGATGTATCTGCTCGACACGAATCTGATCTCTGAGCTTCGAAAGGTGCGACAAAGAACCGCAAATCCGGGTGTGGTCGCATGGGCAGATTCAGTATCACCTCATGACCTTTATCTCTCCACCATCACCATCGAAGAGTTGGAGCGCGGCGTCCTTCTTGCTGCCTATCGCGATCAGCCGAAAGGTCTGGCTTTGCGGTCCTGGCTCGAAAATCAAGTCCTCCCCGCATTCGAGGGCCGTATTCTGCCTGTAGATACAGCAGTGGCTCGGCGCAGCGCCAAACTACAGGTCCCCGATCCTTTCCCCTTTCGAGACAGCCTGATCGCCGCGACAGCACTGGTCCACAGCATGGTCGTTGTAACCCGCAACACTGCTGACTTCGAGCGATCCGGTGCAACGTTGTTAAACCCTTGGACCAACCAACAATCCTCTGGCGCCTAACTCCGATTGCATTGGACAGCGAGGAAATACCAAAAGGCCCGGGTCTCATCAAAGCCAAACTCGTCACCGTCCTCCGCGAACTCGACCGTATCCCCAACCGCATCCTCAAACCCCATCCGTAAGGGTGGGGATACCCGGCTACTCCGCCTTCAGAATCCAGATCACAAGTATTGCCAACCGATACATCCATCAGTAAATCTTGCTAAAATGATTGACCAGATGACATTCAGCAGCGTTGAACGCCGCGAGGCGCTCCAGGAAGCTCTCCAAAACCGGATTCTGATTCTCGATGGCGCAATGGGCACCATGCTCCAGCAGCGCAACCCCACCATCGAAGACTGGGGTGGCAACGCCTTCGAGAACTGCCCCGAAAACCTCCTCTACACCCGTCCAGACTGGATCCGCGATATCCATCGCCAGTATTACCAGGCTGGCGCAGACATCGTAGAGACCGACAGCTTCGGCGGCCACACCATCACTCTTGCTGAATTCGGCCTCGAAGACAAAATCCACGAAGTCAACTCCCTCGCCGCTCAAATCGCTCGTCAGGCTGCCGCTGAATTCGAAGCCAAAGACGGTCGCCCCCGCTTCGTCGCCGGCTCCATGGGCCCCACCACCAAAGCCATCACCGTCACCGGAGGCACCACCATGGCTGCCCTCCGCGAAGGCTACTACAAACCCGCCAAAGGCCTCGTCGATGGCGGCGCAGACATCCTCCTCATCGAGACCTGCCAGGACACCCGCAACATCAAGTCCGCCCTCCTCGGCATCAACCAGCTCGGCCGCGAACTCGGCTACACCATTCCAGTCATGGTCTCCGGCACCATCGAAAACACCGGCACCATGCTCGCCGGGCAAGACGCCGAAGCCCTCTATAACTCGCTCTCCCACGCCACACTCCTCTCCATCGGCCTCAACTGCGCCACCGGTCCCGAGTTCATGACCGACCATATCCGCACCCTCCACGAGATGAGCCACCACCACATCTCCTGCTACCCCAACGCCGGTCTCCCCAACGAAGAACTCAAGTACAGCGAGACCCCGCAAACCCTCGCCGCCCAGATCGAAAAGTTCGTCCAGCAAGGCTGGCTCAACATCGTCGGTGGCTGCTGCGGCACCACCCCCGATCACATCGCTGCAATAGCGCAAATGACCAAAGGCTACGCCCCCCGCAAGCCCAAAACCATCTCCCACCGCGCCTACTTCTCGGGCATCGAAATCGTCGAAGCCGACGAAACCAATCGTCCTCTCCTGGTCGGTGAACGCACCAACGTCATCGGCAGCCGCCTCTTCAAAAACCTGATCAACGAAGAGAAGTGGGAAGAAGCCACCGAGATCGCCCGCCGTCAGGTCCGCGGCGGCGCGCACATCGTCGACATCTGCCTCCA
>CANGVB010000374.1 GCA_947456995.1 Bryobacteraceae bacterium
TGCGCCGGCAAATCGCCAGCTTTATCGAAAAGAACTACACCCGACGGCGCGATGAGCTGGATATCGATGGCAATGTAAAGATCGCCGATTCTCACATGAGCCCTGAAGAAGGAGCGATCCGGTCTCAGAACTCCCAGATTATGGAAGATATCCTGCGTGATTGTTCGCGCCGCGATCGGGAGATTCTGACGCGCTTTTATCTGCTCGAACAGTCTCAAGAACAAATCTGCGAGGAGATGGGCCTCAACGACACGCAGTTCCGGCTGCTCAAATCCCGCGCCAAGCAGCGATTTAGCGATGAAGGGCGCCGCCGGATGGCAAAAAGCAATCTCAAGTCATTTTTTGTGAGAAAAAGATCAGCCTGAGTACACTATCCCAATACACGAATCAGTTGCCGGAATTATCCTCCCCCGCATCGGCAACATCGTACTGGAGGCCATGAATGGATAGGCGTTTGCCTGAACGGGACCAATCTGCGTTGCAGATTCTCGAAGGATCCCACCTGACCGAGGATGCACTGGAGGTGTATTCACTCGGTCGATTGTCGTCGGAGGAAGACATCGCTGTTGTGGAGGAGCACATTCTTGTCTGTGGCTATTGTCAGACAAGGCTCGAAAAAATGGACGGATTTGTAGAAGCTGCTGTCGCCGGGGCCAAGCTAGTTGCTGCCAATCCTGCACCTGATAAATCTCGTAATTACTTGCCGATCGCAATTGCTGCCAGTGCCGCTTTGATGGTCTTTCTTCCTGGTGTGTTTGAACAAAACAACCAGCAGGCAAGCATCGACCTGGTGGCAGTTCGCAACGAAACCAAACTGACGGCCCCCGCTCATCAATCACTCAATCTGAAACCCGATTTAACCGGTCTGTCGGCAACCGCCTATGACTGGGAGCTATCGCGAATCGACGGTCAAGTTCAGTCCAGCGGCAAGCTGGATCTGAATTCCGGCCGGCTTGTGATCTCCGGTCTGGATGCCGGCCAGTATTGGCTAAGGCTCAAGACCGCAGGACAACAGGACGTACTGCGCGAATTCAGTCTTTCGGTGAAGTGATCTGAACCAGCTCATCGGCTGATTTTCTCCCCAGCGGCCGCGCCTGCTTTTGCGGCCGCAACAACTGCACTGGCAGACGGCTCCAGTAAGCCAGCTTCTCAACCCAGGGCAACAGCTTTCGCACCGTCCGGCCATGGAAAATCAGGCTGCCTGCAACCAGAACCGGATGCGGAATCGCAGTTCGGCACCTGGAGCAGATATCCACCTCACCCGCCCTTCCGGTGGTGTGCAGCGTACGCATACGCTCCATCTCTGGTGAATTCCAGATCTGCACCAGCGGCGCCTCGCCGATCTTACCCACTGGCTTGCCATCGAGCATATAGCTTTGGCAGCAAGGGTAAACATCGCCGTTTTGCTTTATGTACATCGGCCCACGCCAGAGATAGTGGCAGGGGTGTGAAAAGTCACCCGGTGCGTGGCCCCCGTCAGGGCTCATCAGGTCGGTTTCGTCGGCCTTGACGCGAGTCTGATCGACACCCGGAATTGCCTTCCAGAACCGTTCAAAGTCGTCGACTTCATCCCAGTTCTTCTCCATCCGCACCATCTGGACAACCACCTGGACCTTTGCCTTCATCGCGTCTTTCATCCTGGCAAAGCGGACGAAATTTTCGCGCACCCGGTCAAATTTGGCACCCTTGCGGTAGAACTCGAAACTCTCCTTCGTAGCCCCGTCAAAGCTCAGGGTGATGTGTTCTACAGGGGTGGCCAGCAGGCGCTCAGCAGCTTTCTCATCGAGAAGCGTACCGTTGGTGGATAGCAGTGTCGAGATCTTGTGCTGGTCGCAGAACTCAATCCGCTCAAAGATCTTGTTGTCGAGCAACGGCTCTCCCAGGCCAATCAGCATCATGTGCTCGGCGCTCTCGCTGCTTTCTCGCACCAACCCTTCAAAGACCTCGTCACTCATGTCTTCTTTGGGCTGCTTGTGCGTCTCGCGAGGACACATCGGGCAATAGATGTTGCACTTGGCCGTGGTTTCGACGATATACTCGACCGGCAGTGCGCTAAGCCGGGATTTGCGGCGAAGGTAGCCCCACAGGAGTCGAGCGCGATTCCAGGCACGCATTACAAACTTATATTGTACCGTCTGCAGAAATTGGATCATCCTGAAACTGCTGTGAATTCTCCTGCTGAAGACCGTATCCGAAGCCTGAATGAGGCCCCTCTTCAGCCTCAGGCCAAATACGTTTTGTACTGGAGCCAGATGAACCGTCGCGTCGACGGTAATCATGCCCTGGCTCACGCTATCTTTTTGGCCAATCAACTGAAGCTTCCCGTTTTGTTTTACGAGGCGCTCACCTGTACCTACCGGCAGGCAAACCGCCGTATCCACACGTTCATCCTTGAGGGCGTGCCAGAAACTGCCCAACGATGCGAAAAACTTGGAGTCGGCTATACGTTCTATCTTCGCGCCCGAAGATCGGATGCAAATGACGTTCTCTACCGGCTTGCTGAAGACGCAGCAGCCGTCGTTACCGATGACTACCCAACCTTTATCGCGGCCGCACACAACCAAAGCGTTCCCGCAAAACTGAAAATCCCCTACCTCGCGGTGGATTCCAGTTGTGTTGTGCCCATGAACAAGTTTGAAAAACGCGAGTATGCGGCCTATACGATTCGGCCCAAAATCCAGCGCATGTTGCCTTCGTATATGAAGCCGCTGGACATGCCTCAGCCAAAACAACGCTGGACACTCCCTATTCCTTCTTTTCACACACATGTTTCCAGTGACAACATCGCCGGCCTGGTTGCCGGATGTGAGATCGATCACCATGTACCTGTCTCGACGACATTCCGTGGCGGTGCGCTTGAAGCCGAGCGGCGGCTGAAGCTTTTTCTAGACAAGAATCTGAAGCGTTACGCAGCAGACCGCAATCAGCCCGCAGCCCACGCAACATCAAACATGAGCCCCTATCTGCATTTTGGGATGATCAGTGCTCTTGATGTCGCGCTGAAAGTTCAGTCACACGGCCTTGAGAATAACCTCTCCAGTGCGGAATACATCGAAGAGATGGTAGTGCGCCGGGAGTTGGCCTTCAACTTCGCCCGCTACGCCGGCCCGCAGGTGGAATGCCTTTCTGCTCTCCCAGAGTGGGCTCGCAAAACTCTACTCGCCCACGCCGCAGATGAACGCAAACCCTGCTACACCCGGCAGCAATTCGAATCGGCAGAAACGCATGACGACATCTGGAATGCAACCCAGAAAGAGCTGCTCTTCCGCGGCAAAATACACGGCTACTACAGAATGTATTGGGGCAAAAAAATCATTGAATGGTCGCCCACGTGCCAGGACGCTCTCGAAACCATGATTTATCTGCACGACAAGTACGCGCTCGACGGCCGTGACCCGAATACCTACACGGGCATCCTCTGGTGCTTTGGCCTGCATGATCGCCCCTGGGTTGAGCGGCCGATATTTGGGCAGATCCGCTGGATGTCTTACGACGGTATGAAGCGCAAAACAGATTCGGCATCCTACCTGCGTGAGATTGCCTACATCGAGAGCACAGGCAAAGATCCCTTTGCCATACAATAGGCGCTGAATGCGGATTGTACTCAGTGGCGCAACCGGCTTTCTGGGCCAACACCTGGTGAAGCGGCTCTGCGCAGACAGCCATTCCATCGCTCTCCTGGCTCGCAAACCGGTAACCGGGCTGCCCGCAACAGTCGAGACTTACCTTTGGAACCCACCAAAGGCAGAAGCTCCACCACAGGCCTTTGACGGTGCTGACGCTGTGATTCATCTTGCCGGTGCCACCGTAAACCAGCGCTGGACCAAAGAAAGTAAAGAACTGCTCAGAAGCAGCCGCATCGATTCTACCCGCAGCCTGGTGCAATCTTTCTCAACGCTTTCACGAAGACCCTCTTTATTCCTGAGCGCATCGGCAACAGGCTTTTATGGCGAACGTGGAGATGAAGTACTGACGGAATCCTCTGCCGCTGGAGACAATTTTCTAGCCACCCTTTCGGTGGATTGGGAGAAGGAAGCAAACCTTGCCCGCGCCCTCGGAATGAGGGTGCAATTGCTGAGAACTGGTGTGGTGCTGGGGCTCAAGGGCGGTGCCTTACCGAGCATGCTGCCCGTTTTCCGCTTGGGCATCGGCGGAAAACTGGGCAGCGGGCAACAATGGATGAGCTGGATTCATGTGGAGGACTGGGTTGGTTCTGTCCTCAAACTATTGAACGAAGAACTTCCCTCAGGGCCCTACAATCTCACCGCTCCAGAACCGAGCCGCAACGAAGAATTCACTCGTTTGCTGGGCAAAGTGCTACATCGGCCCGCTTTTCTGCCCGTGCCGGAATTCGCCCTCAAGCTCCTCTTCGGCGAAATGAGCACTGTAATTTTGGGTAGCCAGCGAGTGATTCCAGAGGCCCTTTTGAAATCAGGTTACGAGTTCCGGTACCCGGCACTGGAGTCTGGCCTCCGCTCCTTGCTACAATAAAAGAGTTATGGCAATCCCGAATGTAAAGCGCTATCGCATTTCGAATGCAGATGGCACTCAGACCGCCACCATCATGGCCGTGCTCCCCAAGGATGCCGACGTGACTGCTTACCTTTCAGACGCTGCCAAGCGTTTTGACTGGAAGGCTTACGGCGATGCTCAGGCAAAGCAGTTCAAGGTCCGCGTCGGTCAGCAGAAACAGAAGAAAGCGAAGTAAATTCGCTCTCGCAAAA
>CANGVB010000375.1 GCA_947456995.1 Bryobacteraceae bacterium
AGAGGAAGTCTGAAGTCTTGAGCAGATCCTGCAGCTCTTTGACTTGATCCTTCTTGTTTTTGGGGACGACGTAGATCGGTTCGAATTCCTGATTGACGTTGACGCCAAGCCGGGCCCAGGGCTCTTTCTTCATCTTGGCCGGAACTTCGGAGGCGTTCTCGGGGAGATCTCGCACGTGCCCCATGGAAGCGCGAACCACAAAATCCTTTCCAAGAAATTTCGTGATTGTTTTCGCTTTGGTTGGAGACTCGACGATGACCAGTGACTTCGATGCCATTCTGCTGTTAAAACCGTTCCTCAGGAAATTGCCGTCCGGGTTACCCACAAAAGTTCCGCATCCATCCGGCTACCGAAAAGTGTACAACGGAATCTACACATGTCCGCCGACCCCATCGTTTGCCCCCGCTGTTCTGGCGGAAAGATCGTTTTGAAACACTCTCGTGAGAAGAAGCCCTTTTTCGGCTGTACTGAGTATCCACGTTGCACGTTTAGTTCCACATTTCAGCCCATAACGGAAACGTGTCCGGAGTGTTCGAGCCCTTATCTGGTAGAGAAGCCCGTGAGGGGAGTGATTTGGGCGAAGTGTCCCAGCCGGGGCTGTAAATTTGAGCGTCGATTGAGCTCTTTTTGAATCTTTTGCCGCGTGCTTAGTATCTGCTAACTTAGCAAGTACTAGCTTATGGCTGTTTCCACACGTCTCAGTAGTCAGGACCGGCGGTCTGCGATTCTCTCCGCAGCAATACGGTTGTTTTCAGAACGCGGCTTTCGCGGTGTAACCACGCGCGAGCTTGCGGCGACGCTGGGGGTGAGTGAACCTGTTTTATATCAACACTTTCCGAGTAAGAAAGACCTCTATACGGCGATTATCGAGGAGTCGAAAGACGATCATTACCTCGAAGCTTTAGAGGGTCTGAGCCGCAAGGCTGCGGGTTCAGACGATGAAGATTTTTTCACGCATTTAGCCCATGCGATGATCCGTTGGCACGAACTGAAACCGGAGCTGATCCGGCTGAAATTGTTCTCCAACCTGGAGGGCCACGAGTTGATGGAGGAATTCCATGACAAGCAGGCCCGGCCCTTTATCGAGATCATCTCGGGCTATATCGAACGACGTGTTCTGGAGGGTGCCTTCCAGAATGTTCCACCGCTGGGGGCGGCGCTCGCCTTCTGCGGAATGATTGGGCACTATTGCCAGTCGACAATTCTCTTCCGCTCCTCGGTCTGCCAGAGTGTAGGCCGCCAGGAGATGGTCAATTTATCGGTACAGCTTTTTTTGAATGGAATTCGCAAAACATAATCATGAAACCGTTGATTCTTAGCATTACAATCCTTGTCCTGCTGGCTGGTTGTGCCAAAAAGCAGGAAGAGCCCAAGACCGATGCGTCGAAGGCCCCAGAAGCAATTCAAGTTCGAGTGCAGCAGGCGGTATCCCGCACGCTGGACAAATCCATCGATGTAACGGGGACGCTGGAAGCAGATGAGACGGTGAATCTCAGCTTTGAGATTGCCGGGCGGGTATCGAGCTTTCGGGTTGATTTTGGACAGGCAGTGAAAAAGGGCGATGTGATTGCGGAGCTCGACCGTCGCGAGTATGAATGGCAACTGGAGCGAGCCAAGGCGAACGTGGGGCAGCTCTCGGCGCGGCTCGGTATGAAGAGCCCGGATGAGGCCTACCCGACATCGACGGCGTCGATGCGGCAGGCGCAGGCCAATTACGACGATGCGAAGTCGAAATACGAATCTGCGGCGAAGCTGGTGCAGAGCGGGGATATTTCGAAGGAGCGTGCGGTGGAGTTGCAGAAGACGCTGCAGGCCCGGCAAGCACTGATCGATGCCACTCGCGACGAGATGAACGGATTGATTGCGCAATTGCGGGCGCAGAAGGCGGATCTCGAGATTGCGGGCAAGAGGCTGGCCGATACTGTGATTCGCGCGCCGTTTGACGGTGGCATCAGTGCGAAGCTGATCAGCCCGGGACAGTACATCAAGGACAACACGCCGGTTGCGACGCTGGTGAAGACGAATCCGCTGCGTCTGCGGGTTGAGGTGCCGGAGAATTACTCGGCCCAGATTCAGGCAGGCAGTGTGGTGAGCTTCACTACCGATGCAGCACCGGGCAAGGAGTTCAATGCGGTGATTCAGAAGTTGAACCCGAGCTTTGATTCGAAGAACCGTACGCTGATGGCGGAATCGAAGATTGTGGCTTCAGACGCGCGCTTGCGCCCTGGCACATTTGTGCAGGTGAAGCTGGTGACGAAGAAGTCTGACGCAGTGGTGATGGTGCCGAAGACGGCTGTTTATGCCGTTGCCGGTTTGAACAAAGTGTTTGTGATTCGCAATGGCAAGGCGGTAGAGGTGAGGATTCCGCCAAGTGTCGAGCAGGATGGCTGGACTGAAGCCCCGGCCGGCTTGATTCAACCGGGGGAATCGATTGCGGTGAGCAATCTGTTGAACCTGATCAATGGCGCGGCAGTGAAGACGCTCTAGGAGTACACCATGCAGAAACTAGCAGAAATCTGTATCAAGCGTCCGGTCTTCGCGACGATGTTGATCATGGCACTGGTGGTGCTGGGGATCGCGTCGTACCGCCAACTGGGTGTCGACTTTTTTCCGAAGGTGGAATTCCCCTTTGTAACCATTTCTACTGTGTTGCCCGGTGCGGCACCTGAAGAAGTAGAAAGCCAGATCAGTAAGCGGATTGAAGAAGCCGTAAACACGATCTCTGGTATCGATGAATTGCGTTCGAGTTCGAGCGAAGGCAGCTCGGTTGTTTCGATTCAGTTCAGTCTGGACAAGGACGGCGACTCGGCTGCGCAGGAAGTGCGCGACAAGGTGAACCAGGTGTTGAACCAGTTGCCGAAGGACGCGAAGCAACCGGTGATCCAGAAGGTGGCTACCGATGCGTCGCCTGTAATCAGTATCGTGGTGAGCTCCCCACGCGAAATTCGCGAGACTACCAAGCTGGTAGAAGACCTGATCAAGAAGAACATCGAGAGCTTGAATGGTGTGGGCGAGGTTCGCTTTATCGGCGACCGTACGCGGCAGATTCAGGTGGTGCTCGATGGCGAGAAGCTCTATAGCTACAACCTGAATATCGATCAGATCCGCATGGCGCTGGCGGCTCAGAATGTCGAGATTCCTGGTGGACGTCTGGATCAGGGCTCGCGTGAAGTGAGCTTGCGGACGCTCGGGCGTCTGATGAGGCCTGAGGACTTTGCCGAGATCATCATCGGAAACGCCAACGGTGCGCCGATCCGGATTCGCGATGTGGGCAAGGTGATCGACGGCGTGCAGGAGCCGCGGTCTTTGGCGCGTATCAATGGCGTGCCGGCGGTGGTGCTGGAAGTTCGCAAGCAGGCAGGTACGAATACGCTGGATGTGATCGGTGTGCTGAAGGAGCGCATCGAGACGCTGCAGGCTTCGGGGCTGATCCCGAAGGATTTGAAGGTGGATTATTCGCGCGACCAGAGCTTCTTTATCCGGGGCGCGTTTGAAGCTGTAGAGGCGCACCTTGTCGAAGGTGGAATCTTTGCATCGATCATTGTGTTGCTTTTTATTCGCAGTTGGCGCGCGACGCTGATTGCGGCGCTGGCGATTCCGACCTCGATCATTTCTACCTACACGCTGATGTATGTAATGGGCTTTACGCTGAACCAGATTTCGATGCTGGCGCTGGTGCTGATGGTGGGTATCGTGATCGATGACGCGATTGTGGTGCTGGAGAATATCTTCCGCTTCCAGGAAGAAAAGGGCATGGACCCGACGATGGCGGCCATCGAGGGCACGCGTGAGATTGGTCTGGCAGTGCTTGCCACCACGTTGAGCCTTGCGGTTGTGTTTATGCCGGTGGCCTTGATGAGCGGCATTGTCGGACGCTTCATGTCGAGCTTTGGCTTTACTGCGGCCTTCGCCATCATGGTGAGCTTGCTGGTGAGCTTTACGCTTACCCCGGCTTTGTCGGCCAAGTTCCTGAAGCTCAAGCCACATGCCAAGGGTGATTCGGGTACCAAAGAAGGCATCCTGTTCAAGGTGGTTTCGCGGCCCTATATGGGGCTGCTCGGCTGGAGCATGAAACACCGCTGGGTGATTGTAGTGATCTCGCTTGGCGTCGTCTATACGACGGGGCCTTTGTTCAACAGCATGGGTAAAGACTTTCTGCCTGTGGACGACCAGAGCTACTTTGAAGTGACTGTAAGAACGCCGCCGGGATCTTCGCTCGACGGGTCTTCGAGTGCGATGGCTATGGTTGAGGCAGAACTGCAAAAGCTGCCCGGGTTGAAGTATTTGTTGACCACAGTTGGTGCTGACTTCCAGAAGCGTGTGGATCGCGGCAGCATCATCGTGCAGTTGGTGCAGCCAGAGGAGCGCAAGTTCTCGCAGCAGCAATTGATGGAGCAGGCTCGCACGATGATTTCGAAATTCTCAAAGGACTTGATTGTGGGCGTGCAGTTGCCGGCTCTGATTTCTGGCGGTGCGAGTGATCGCGACTATCAGTACGACATTCAGGGGCCGGATCTGGTGCAGTTGGAGAAGTATTCGAAGGCCATTATGGCGCGGCTCAAAGAAGTGCCAGGTGTCGCCGATATCGACTCGAGCTATGAGCCGGGCAAGCCGGAATTGCGAGTCGACATTAATCGCGACAAGGCTGCCGATTTGAATGTGAGCGTCAACAGCATTGCTTCGGCACTGCGCACGCTGGTGGCTGGTGATGATCAGG
>CANGVB010000376.1 GCA_947456995.1 Bryobacteraceae bacterium
CCAACCGAGGTCGATTCCGTAGAAGTGCACACCCTATTGGATGACAGGACTTGCAATTCGCTATAATTTAGAAGCGTTTGCCTGTGAGAGGCAGACAGCGGCACCCCCCGCCACACCACAATTGTTCAGGAGTTTGCATGTTTGATCTGTTTCGGCGCAAGGATACCAACCTGCGTATTGTTCTTGGAGTCCTTTTGGGCCTCGTTGCTTTGTCGATGGTTGTAACCCTGATTCCAGGTTTTGGTTCGAACGGTTTTGGTGCGGGTCCCGGTAGCGAGACAGTAGCGCAGGTTTGTGGAGAGCCGGTAACGGCGCAGGAAGTACGGCTTAAGGTTCAGCAGATGTTGAACCGCCAGAGCCTTCCGCCAGAAAGCGCAGCGATTTTTATTCCTCAGTTTGTCGACCAGTATGTGGCCGTTAAGGGTGTTGCTTGCTATGCCAACGAAACAGGCCTGGTTGCGTCGGACAAAGACGTGGCTACGAAGATCCAGAAAGACGTTCCGGCTTTGTGGCAGGATGGCAAATTTGTGGGCCGCCAGATGTACGAAATGATGCTGAAGCAAACGGGCCTGACGATTGCCCAGTTTGAGGACAGCATGAAGAAGGACATCGAGACGCAGCGCTTGCGCACGCTGATGCTAATGAGCGCGGTGGCAACACCCAAGGAAGTGGAAGACGCCTTCCGCGATACAGAAGAGAAGATCAAGCTGGATTACGTTGTGCTTGACCCAGCCGAACTGGGCCGAAGCATTCAGATTCCGGACGCGGAATTGCTGGCTGATTATGAGAAGAACAAGGTCAGCTATCGTACCCCCGAAGCCCGTACAGTAAAGCTGTATGTGCTCGATGGCGGTGCGGTGCAAGCCTCCATGCAGGTGACCGAGACCGAATTGCGTCGGCTTTATTCGGACAACCAAGACAACTTCCGCTCCCCCGAGCAATCGAAAGTTCGTCACATTCTGTTTGGGACCAAGGACAAGCCGGAAGCAGAAGATGCGAAAATGCGTGCTCTGGCAGAATCGGTTTACAAGCAGCTAAAAGCTGGGGCGAAGTTCGAAGACATGGTGAACAAGTATTCGGATGATAAGGGTTCAAAAGCCAACGGCGGTTCTGTTGGATTTATCACTCGTGGCCAGACTGTCAAGAATTTTGACGAATACTCCTTTACCGGACCACTCAATACGTTGAGCAACCCGATCAAGACTGAGTTTGGCTACCACTTGATCGATGTACAGGAGCGCAAGCCTGCGGGTATGAGGTCCTTCGAAGAAGTTCGCGGAGCGCTTGAGGCGGATCTGCGCCAGTCCAAGAAGAGTGACGGATTAGGTAAGGCAGCAGATCAGCTTCGCGCAGAACTGATCAAGGCCCCAACACAGGTGCCCGCCATCGCCCAGCAATACGGGTTGACACCGATACAGTTTGAATATTCGTCGGAATCAACTCCAGTTCCGGGTGTGGGCCCAAAGCCTGAACTGTTTGCGCTGGTCAAACAGCTGAAGAAGGGTGAGGTTTCTGAAGTATCCACTCTAGGGCCAGAGCGCGTGGCCGTACTTTTGGTCGATGGAATCACGCCCAGCAGGCAATCAACTTTTGAGGAAGCCAAGATGGCCATCCTCGGCACGAAACTTGTGGCTGCAAGAAACAAGCTTGTGGAGGACCGCAAGCAGCAGGGAATCAACCTGATGAAGAATGGTGGCAACCTGGAGGCGATTGCCAAAGAGCTTGGCCTCACCGTAAAGCAAACTCAGGAATTTAATCGTCAAGGATTTGCCGATGGAATCGGGCCTGCATCAGCAGTCATTGATGCGTTCAACCGGACTCCGGGTCAGTTGTCCGGGCCTTCCACCGTGGACGGCAAGTGGTTTTTCGTCAAGCTTGTCGAAAAGAAGGCTGCCGACATGAGCCTCCTGCCGGCTCGCCGATCTGAGCTCGTCAACATCGTTAAGAATCGCAAGGCATCCGAGCGAGCTGACATTTTTGAAGAGACGCTGGTAAAGCACCTGGTAAACGATGGGAAGATCAAGATCAGCGAAGACGTTAAGAAGCGCATTGCTGCCGGCTACGGTGGCTAAACGCATCGGTGGCTAGCTGATCCTGTCCAGCCGCAAAAATTCCTGAATTTGTTCATGGTCGCAGTCTTCGAGCCCTTCCACGGGACCGAAGTATGCGACCTTTCCTTCGCTTAGGAAGACTACGCGATCGGCAACCTTGCGCATCAGTTCCAGGTCGTGAGTGACAACAACACTGGTAAGGCGCAGCTGCATCTTGAGGCGCAGCATGAGATTGCCGAGGTGGTTCGCCATGATGGGGTCGACCATCGTTGTGGGCTCGTCGTAGAGAACACATTCTGGTTGGGCGGCAAGTGCGCGAGCGATGGCGACAGCGCGTCGATGGCCGGTAGAAAGATCAGCAGGGTAGGAGTCGCGGTATGGGAGCAGATCGACGAGATCGAGCAGACCATCGACAACATCTTCTTTGTTTTTTTCGTCGTAGTCGTCGCGCAGTTCGAGTGAGAAGAGGATGTTTTCACCGACCGTGAGGGAGTCAAAAAGTGCACCAGACTGGAAAACCATGGTGACTTTTTTGCGGATCTTGCGGAGTTCGGATTCTTCGAAAAAGGTGATGTCACGATTACCGACGATCACTCGCCCCTGATCCGGCTTCAGGAATCCCATGATGTGCCCAAGGGAAACAGACTTGCCAACACCGCTTCGCCCGATGATAGCTACAGTTTCACCCGCAGGAACATAAAAATTCGTATCGACTAAAATGGGCCTGTCGAACGTCTTATAAACGTGCCGGAATTCTATGTAATAGGGAAAACCTTCAACGGCCACTGTTTGCCTTTCCTTCGCCGAGTAAACCCGAAAGATCTTCGGGACGATTCCAGTTTGCCAAGATTTGCGGGTCCGGTGGGATGAGAATTTTGGTTTCGAGCGAAGAAAGCAGACTGCGGACGCGGAAATTGCCTTCATCGAGGAAGTTGCGGACTGCTGGAAGTGCACTGCAGTTCCACATGGCAGCAAGCGGATTGGGCGAATCGGGTGCGGTGGCACTGGAGACGCAATCCACTTTGGGAGAGCTAAAGGCACAATCGCGCAAGGTGATGAGCCATTCTGCGCTGAGCAGCGGCATGTCGCAGGCAACGATCAAGTTCCAGGGGTGCCGGGAGTTAGATAGCGCAGTTTCAATAGCGGCCATCGGGCCGCAGCTATTGCGAAGATCTGGAAGAACTGGATACCCGAAAGAATCGTACCGGTCTGTCGGGGCGATGATGTGGAAATCGGCTGAGACAGATCTCAGTAATTCCGCCAAATGTACTAGTAAGGGATTACCCCTAAAGGGAATCAGCGCTTTGTCGCGCCCCATGCGCGAGCTGGCACCACCTGCCAGCAAGAAGGCACCGACGGACGGAGGAGCGGCAGACTGTGGAGCATAATTCATTGATTCAAAAAGAGTTTTCAGATATGATTAGGGTGAACAAGATGAAGCGCTTATGTTTTAGCCTAGCGTGCTTCTGCCTTGCCGGTCTGCCGTTGTGGTGTGCCGATGCGGGGATCGTCCGTACGACGGTACGGGTAGATCGTGGAAGCGGGCGTTTGGTGCGAACTCAAGTAATGCTGCCACGCGAAGTGCCTCCAGTCGAAGTGATTGCCCGCGAGGCAAATTCGGGTTCGCCGGTAGAGCCAAAAGTGATGAGCCCAACCCGCCGCGAAGTGGACGAGTTTGTAGAACAGAGTGCTGCTACTCACGGAGTGGACCCGCTGCTGGTGCGCAGTGTGATGCAAGTGGAGAGCAACTTCAATCCGAATGCCGTATCTCCCAAAGGGGCGATGGGATTGATGCAACTGATGCCCGCGACAGCGCGGCAACTTGGAGTGACCAATGCTTTTGATGTCCGCCAGAACATCGAAGGGGGCGTCAAGTTTCTTCGCTATCTAAAGACCAAATTTAATGACGACCGGCTGGTATTGGCCGCATACAATGCGGGCGAGGCAGCGGTAAAGAAGCATGGATGGATTCCGCCTTATCCGGAAACGATCGATTACGTTTACAAGGTAGGGAAGCGCTACGGCGAATCCAAGCGACTACAGGCACCCGTTGTGGCAGCCAAACCGGTTGAAGTGGTTCAGCCGAAAATCCAACAGGTTGTGGATTCGCAAGGCCGTATTCACATCGGTATGCCATAGGATGTCATGAAGAATTCACTCAACACGTTGCGCTCAACTCATGGTCTGAACTACGGCCTATTGTTGATGTGTTGTGCGTTGAGTGCGCAGGAGAAGCCGAAGTGGGGCTCGATCACTGATGTGCGGATCGAGAATCAGGGCCCAGTCACAAAAGTAATTGTTTTGGCAAACGGGTTGATCGACATTAAGGCAGACCGAATTGAAAACCCGGCACGTATCTTTGTCGACTTTGCTGACATGGTACCGGTGCTGGCTGGCAGGTCTGACAAAGGGCCACGGGGGGCCATGCAGGCGATTGCGGCTACTGGGAATCTGCTCAAGCAAGTGCGCGTGGCTGAGAATCAAAAGGGTCTAACCCGGCTGGTTTTTGATCTTCAAATTCCCGATGTGGAATATCGCACAGTTGTTTTGAAGGATCCAAACCGGTTAGTGGTAGAACTACGCCCTACCAAGTCCGACACAAAGTTTAAGAACCCGTTGGGGAAGGAAGCTCAGAGCATCTC
>CANGVB010000377.1 GCA_947456995.1 Bryobacteraceae bacterium
TCGCCTTCGACTTCTTCGGCGATGATCACAAGCGGGCTGCCAGAGCGGGCAATCTGCTCGAGCAAGGGAAGGAGATCCTTCATGTTGCTGATCTTCTTTTCATGGATCAGGATGTAGGGGTTCTCCATCACGCATTCCATGCGGTCCGGATCAGAGATGAAGTAGGGGCTCAAGTAGCCACGGTCAAACTGCATACCTTCGACGGTCTGCAATTCGGTGTGCATGGTCTTGGATTCTTCAACGGTGATGACACCGTCCTTGCCGACCTTCTTCATGGCTTCAGCAATGGTGTTGCCGATTTCGGTGTCGCCGTTGGCGGAAATCGTACCAACCTGGGCGATCTTGTCGTCCGAGGTGACCTTGACGGCCTGCTTTTCGATTTCCTTCACAACTACTTCGACAGCCTTGTCGATGCCGCGCTTGAGGGCCATCGGGTTTGCACCGGCGGCTACGTGCTTGACACCTTCACGGAAGATGCTCTGGGCAAGAATGGTGGCGGTGGTGGTACCGTCGCCAGCGATGTCGCTGGTCTTCGATGCCACTTCGCGTACCATCTGTGCGCCCATGTTTTCGAGCGGATCACGGAGTTCGACTTCCTTGGCGACGGTGACGCCGTCCTTGGTGATCGTCGGGCCGCCGAACTTCTTTTCGAGTACGACGTTACGGCCCTTGGGGCCCAGGGTGACTTTTACTGCGTCAGCCAACTGGTTCACACCGCGCAGGATCGCCTGGCGGGAATTTTCAGCGTATACAATTTGCTTTGCGGGCATGGTTCTAGTTCTCCTGTTGCCTTACTTTTCGAGGATGCCGAGGACTTCGTCTTCGCGCATGATCATGTATTCTTCGTTGTTCAGCTTGATATCGGAACCCGAATACTTACCAAAGAGAATGCGATCTCCCGGCTTCACATCAAGTGCGACTACCTTGCCGTCTTCAAGGCGCTTGCCCTTACCAACTGCAACAACTTCCCCTTCTTGGGGCTTTTCTTTCGCAGAATCGGGAATGTACAGGCCATTCACCATGTCTACGTCATTTTCCAGGCGCTTAACCACAATGCGGTCATAAAGCGGGCGGATGTTCATCGTGGACAACCTCCATCGATTGTTTAAATTTTAGTTATGCAGGCACCAGCAGTGCCTTCACACCCATAGAATTAGCACACTCAAGCAGAGACTGCTAAAAAAATAATTCAAGCTATTGATAATAAAGGAAATATAAATTCAAAATACCTGCGAACGGCAAAAAATGATGTTTTCAATGAGCAGAAAACCTTAGTCCTTGGTGCTAAGATCTACGCATGCGTTTCTTTACCCTGATCTGCTGCCTCGTCTCGATGCTTCCTGCCCAGACCGTTTCTGACTTGCTCGCCGAAAAGCTCAAGGCCAAAATCGAGGCCTATGATTCCAAAATGGAAGGAGTTTTGGGCGTTGCCATCATCGATCTCAAAACAGGCCAGCGCTTCAGCCATCACGGCAAAGTTCTTTTCCCACAAGCCAGTGCCATCAAGATTCCGATCCTGATCGAGATGTTCCGGCTGCGCGAGGAGGGCAAGCTTCGTTTTGAAGACACAGTGACGCTGCAGACCTCTGAGTTGGTGGGCGGCAGCGGCGTGCTTCAGAATCGGCTCAAGAACGGGCCGCTCAAGGTGACGATTGAAGAGATCGTCCGCGAGATGATCGCCTCCAGCGACAACACGGCCACCAACTGGTGCATCCGCCGGGCCGGGATGGCCAATATCAACCAGACCACCTCAAAGCTTGGCTTCCTCTCTACAAGGCTCCAGCGCATCATGATCGATCAGGCCGCCGCCTCGCGCAATGAAGAAAACATCTCAACCCCTGAGGAAATGGTAGAAATCGCAAAGCTCATCTACGACGGCAAAGCCGTGAGCGCCAAGGCAAGCGCAGAGATGATTGCGATGATGAAGCTGGTAAAGGCTGACATGCGAAAGGGCGTGCCTGCCGGAATTGAAGTGGCATCCAAGGTGGGTGAACTCACCGGCGTACGCACCGAAACAGGCATCGTCTACATGAAAGGCAGGCCCTTCATTCTTGCCGTTATGGGCACCTACCTCAAAGAGCCTCTTTCGCCAGTCGAAGAGATTACGCGCATGGTCTATGAGCACTTCGCAAAGCTCGAATCCGGGAACATTTACGGCAATCTTGGCGTACGCTAAGGTACATGCCACTTAAGGGAAAACGCATTGCCGTCCTCGTTGATCAGCTCTATCAGGAGATGGAGGTCTGGTACCCCTACTACCGCTTGAAAGAAGCCGGGGCCGAAGTTTATCTTGTCGGCGCTGAAGCCGGCAAAAGCTATCCAAGCAAGATTGGTTATCCTGCCGTAGCCGAAAAAAGCTACAGCGACCTGAAGCCCGAAGACTACGATGGCGTAGTGGCTCCGGGCGGTTTTGCGCCAGACCATATCCGCCGCCATCCTGCTGCCACCACCTTCGTACATGAAATCGACAAGGCCGGCAAGATGGTCTCAGCCATCTGTCACGGCCCCTGGGTACTGTGTTCTTCGCGCATGCTCAAAGGCCGCAAGGTGACCAGCTTCTACGCAATCAAAGACGATGTAATCAATGCCGGAGCAGACTGGGTGGATGCTGAAGTGGTTGTCGATCGCAACCTGGTTACCTCGCGCAAACCCGAAGATCTACCGGCCTTTTGCATCGCCATGATCGACGTCCTCTCACGTCAATAGCCCCGAATGCCTGATACGGTCATTGCGGTTTCGGATCTCAAGAAAAGCTACGGCGAAGTGGATGCCGTCCGTGGGATCAGCTTCTCGGTTGAGGCTGGTCAGGTTCTTGGGCTGCTAGGCCCGAACGGAGCAGGCAAAACTACAACAGTCGAAATTCTTGAAGGCATCCGCAGCCGCAGCTCTGGTGTCGTAAACGTGCTCGGTTTTGATCCAGAGCGCGACGCCGCGCAACTGAAGGAGCGCATCGGCGTTTGTCTCCAATCCAATAATTTGCCTGAAAAAATGAAGGTGATCGAGGCCGTCGATCTCTTCTCTGCCTTCTATGAGCGGAACATTGACAAGGCCCCCTCCAAAAGGAACTCAACGAACTCCGAGGCAAGCTCAAACAGGCCCCGCACATCAGAGTCCTCAACGACAACGCCCAACCCTCCCAAAGCTATCTCCTCCGCCGCGGCGACCCCGCCAGCTTCGGCGAACCCGTCGAAGCCAACACTCCTCAGGTGCTCCGCAACGCAAGCCTCAAGAACTACGAACCCAAGCCACCCTTTGAAGGCACCAGCGGCCGCCGTCTCGCTTTAGCCGAATGGCTCACCCAACCCAACCATCCCCTCACCGCCCGCGTTGCCGTCAATCAAATGTGGATGCGCCACTTCGGCCGAGGCATCGTCCCCACCGTCTCTAACTTCGGCAAATCCGGCCTCGCCCCAACCCACCCCGAGCTCCTCGACTATCTAGCCACCGAGTTTGTAGACAAAGGCTGGAGCATGAAGGCCATGCACCGCATGATGGTCACGAGCCAGGCCTACCGGCAATCCTCCTCCGTCACGGAAGCCCAAATCGCCGTCGACCCCGAGAACGCCCTCCTCACCCGCATGCCTCTCCAGCGCATGGATGCCGAGACCCTCTACGACTCGCTCCTGATGGCCTCAAGCCGTCTCGATCCCACAGCCTTCGGCACCCCATCCGAGATCCGCACCAACGAAGACAAAGAAGTTTCCGTCAAGCCCGGCAAGCTCGGCTACCGCCGCAGCATCTACACCCTCCACCGCCGTCAAACTCCAGTCTCATTGATGGACGCCTTCGACCAACCGTCCATGACCCCCAACTGCACCGAGCGTCGCCGCTCCAATGTAGCGACGCAGGCCCTCCACATGTTCAACGGCTCCATCACCTGGGAGCTCTCCAAGTTCATGGCAGGTCGCATCATCGACGAAGCGGGTACCGACCGTGCCAAACAAGTCGAGCAAGTCTACCTGCGAGCTTACTCTCGCCCCCCAAGCCCGGCTGAAATCGAAACAGCCAAATCCGCCATCGCAGACTTCGAAAAGCAATGGCCAGACCGTCTCAAGCAGGACAACTCCGAAGCCCCGCACGCCGCACAATCCCAGTGGTTAGCCCTCGCCAACCTCTGCCACGCCATCCTCAACTCTGCTGAATTCAGCTTCATCGACTAAGGCCACACCATGCAAAAGAATACCCGTCGCGACTTCTTCAACTCGATCACAAACGGCCTCCACGGCGCAGCCCTCGCTGGCATCATCGCCAGCGAAGCCAAAGCCTCCGGCGTCTACGACCTCACCCCCAAGCCATCCCACTTCGCCCCCAAAGCCAAAGCCGTCATCCAGCTCTTCATGAACGGTGGCCCCAGCCAAGTCGACCTCTTCGACCCCAAGCCCACACTCACCCGCCTAGCCGGCACCGCCCCCAGCCGCGAGCTCAGCTTCGCCATCTCCAACGGCGACAAGCCCGGCTTCCTCATGCCGAGCCCCTACGAATTCAAGCGCCACGGCAAAGCTGGTATCGACATCTCCCGCGCCCTGCCACATCTCGCCACCTGCGCCGACGACATCACCGTTATTCGTTCGATGTACGGCGAACACGCTAACCACGAGCCCGCGCTCTTCCTGATGCACACCGGCCGCACCATTGCGAGCCGCCCAGCCATTGGCTCCTGGATCGCCTATGGCCTCGGCACCGAGAATCAGA
>CANGVB010000378.1 GCA_947456995.1 Bryobacteraceae bacterium
GCAGTGCCCGGGCTGAGTTCCAGAGCCTTGGCGAAAAACTTCTCAGCTTCTGTGAAGTTCTTCTTCTGCCATTCCACCCAGCCGAGCGTCTTGATTGCTTGCGTCTCGATATCGTTACGCTGCTGCTTCCACTGGGCATCGGTCGTGCCGGCCGGCTTCTTTGCCGGATCATATGTTGCGTCAAGCGCGCCAATCAAACCATTTGCTGCCTTGACTCCGGTGTCAAACCCGGCGGCATCATTCTTGTTCATCGTCACCGTGAGCAAGGTCAAAAAGTACAGAGCCTGAAAGCTCTTCGGGTCGAGGGCGAGCAAGTCTTTGCATGCCCCGTACAAACCGGCGGCGTCATTCTTCTTGTTGTAGATCACCAGATAGGTCTGGGCGCGCTCCAACTTGTAGTCCGATTCCGGATACTTTTCTTTCCACTGATTCAACAGCTGGATCTGCTGGTCAGGCGCGGTCGCCTTCGTGATCTGCGTGTACAAGTCGTACTCCGCCTGATCCTTCCAATTCTTTGCTGCTTGTGAATAAAGTGTTCCGGTCGACAAGAGCATGCCGGCGACTACGCCGCCAAGGACGATCTTACGAAAGGATTGCGTGAATAATTTCACTGGGCCCGGCCTCCTGAGAAAGACGATACAAAACTAGTTTTTTGGGTTTCCATGATCCCCGCTGCCCCTTGGTCTACACGGCCAGTTTCAACGTGGATGGATCTTTGGGGAGTATAACAGAACTGCTTGCGCATTTTGCTGCTAGGATCATTCAAATGCGCTGGCTTGACTACGGGGTGATTGTCACCTACCTCATCGGAATCACAATCTTCGGCTATCGCTTCCGCGAAAGCCAGAAAACGCTCAAAGATTATTTCCTCGGCGGCAGAAGCGCCCCATGGTGGGCAATCGGCTTTTCCATCGTTTCTGCCGAGACTTCCACCCTCACCGTAATCGGTACTCCGGCTCTCAGCTTCAACGGCAATTTCGGTTTTCTTCAAGTTGTTTTTGGCTACCTCCTCGCTCGCATCATCATCAGTGGTCTTTTCCTGCCCCAATACTTCAAGGGCGAAATGTTCACCGCCTACGAACTCATGCTCCGCCGTTTCGGCCCCAATATTCGCAAGCTCACCGCAGGCGCTTTTCTCGGCCTCCGCGCTCTCGCCGAAGGCGTCCGGGTCTTTGCCATCTCCATCGTTGTCTCTATCGTGCTCGGCACTGGCGAATTCGTCTCAGAACTCCTCATCGTCTGCCTCACTCTCTTCTACACCTTCGAAGGCGGCATGACCGCCGTGATCTGGACCGACGTTGTCCAAATGTTCCTCTATGTCGCCGGTGCCATCCTCAGCCTCTTCGTCATCCTCCAGCAGATTCCCGGAGGTTGGGATCATGTCTATCAGATGGCTAACGAGGCAAATAAGTTCCAGGTCTTCGATTTTGCCTTCTCCTTCACCCCGGAATTCTTCGCCAAAACCTACACCTTCTGGGCCGGCTTCTTCGGCGGCTGCTTCCTCACAACGGCCAGTCACGGCACCGAACAGCTCATGGTGCAGCGCCTTCTCTCCGCCAAAAGTGAGAAGGACGCACGTAAGGCGCTCTTCTCCAGCTGGTTCGTGATCCTCTTCCAGTTCGCCCTCTTCTTGATCATCGGCCTCATGCTCTGGGTCTACTACTCCGACTCGAAACTCGCCCCTCCCCATCCCCCAGACCGCATCTACCCCAAGTTCATCTGGGACTTCCTCCCCCACGGCATCAGCGGCCTCGTCATCGCCGCCATCCTTGCCGCAGCCATGAGCAACCTCAGCGCCGCCCTCAACTCGCTCGCCTCCACCACCGTCATGGACTTCATCAAGCCCTTCGACAAGAAGCAACGCACCGACAGCGAATACCTTGCCCTCGCCAAGCGCATGACCGTCCTCTGGTGCGCCATCCTCTTCGCCATCGGGCTGCTAGCCCGCAACGTCAAGAGTGTCCTCGAAGCAGGCCTCGGCATCGCCTCGATCGTCTACGGTGCCCTGCTCGGCGTCTTCCTGCTCGGCCTTCTCACCAAACGTACAGGTGAGCGCGCGGCCATGGTCGGCATGAGCTTCGGCCTCAGCCTGATGCTCTACGTCAAATTCCAAACCACAATCGCCTGGACCTGGTATGTCCTGATCGGAACCTCAGTCACGTTCCTAACGGCTCTTGCAGCCAGCTACGTCATCACTGAAAAAGAGAAACCAACCCATGTCTGAAAAAATTAGCCTCCGCCGCGACCTCGGCCTATGGGGAGCAGCAGCCATCGTCGTCGGCACCGTCATCGGCAGCGGCGTCTTCGTCGTCCCCAAAAGGGCAGTCATCGCTACCGGATCCCCCGATTGGGTCACCCTCGTCTGGATCGTAGGAGGCCTACTCAGCCTCGCCGGGGCCCTAACCTATGCCGAGCTCTCCGCCATGATGCCCGAAGCAGGAGGCGAATACGTCTACCTCCGCGAGGCCTATGGCCCTTTCTTTGGCTTCATCTACGGCTGGACCCAGTTCTGGGTAGCCAAATCCGGCTCCATCGCCACCCTCGCCAGCGGCTTCCTCATCTACCTTTCCAACTTCGTTCCAGTTCTGGAACAGACATTTGCCACCATCCCAATCCCGATCGGGCCCGGGGGCCAACCTTTGGAGCTCAAGCTCGGCCAGTTGGCAGCGATGGGAATCATATTATTCCTCGCTGGAGTGAACTATTTCGGGGTAAAAGCCGGTGGACAATTGCAAATTGTTGTCACTATTGCCAAAGTTGGCCTTCTGGTCGGAATCGTCTTAATTGGCCTTTTTTCAAGTCAGGGCGCAACGGCAAATTTCACGACTTCCGTGATGCCCAACCCGGGCGGCGCCAGCGGCTTTTTCGTTGCTCTGGTGGCCATTCTGTGGGCTTACGACGGCTGGAACAACGTCAGTATGGTGTCGAGTGAAATCAAAGATCCCCAAAGGAATCTACCACTTGCACTGATTTACGGCACCCTCGGCGTGATGGCCATCTACCTCCTGGCCAACACCGCTTACTTCTACGTCCTCTCCAGCGCCGAAGTCGCCGCCAGCGACCGTGTGCCCGCTGAGATGATGCGGAAGATCTTTGGCGCTTCCGGTGCCGGAATCGTCTCGGTTGCAGCCATGATCTCCATCTTCTCGGCCCTCAATGGCAGCATCCTCTCCGGCGGCCGCGTACCCTACGCAATGGCGATGGATGGCTTATTTTTCAAGAAGATAGCCGAGGTCCACCCCACCTACCGCTCGCCCGCCCAGTCGATGCTCTGGTTGAGTGTCTGGAGCTCGGTACTGGTCTTTTCTGGCCAATATGACCAACTCGCAGCCACCGTAGTCTTTGCCAGCTGGATCCTCTATGGCATGACGGCAGCCAGCGTTATCGTTCTGCGCCGCAAGCGGCCTGACCTTGCCCGCCCCTATAAGACGCTTGGATATCCGGTCATTCCAATTCTATTTGTGGCAGTAGCGGCAATATTGATTTTCTTTACTCTCAAGGATCAACCCCGTGAATCCATCCTTGGTTTGGGACTGATTGCCTCTGGAATTCCTTTTTACTGGTACTGGACCAAGCAAAAAAAGGCCTAGTCTTTCTCCGTGCAAAAATCTGTTCTATTTTCGGAACAGACCCCTTGTATCTCGTCCAATAATCCGATATAACTGCTAATAGCTTAGCTCGGTGACACAAGTTACCGGCAATTTGGAGCGGAGGATCAATCCGTGGACTTGATGAAAATATTGGAAGATCTGCGACGGGAACGGGCATCGATCGAAGAAGCGATCCTTACTCTCGAACGGCTTGTTGAAGGCCGTGGCCGTCGTCGTGGAAGACCTCCCACATGGTTGGCCGAAGCAAGGAAGCGTGGCCGTACCTCAGACGAACCTGACGAGCCTGACACTGAAGAATCCATCGTAAAAAGGTTCTCAGCAAAAGGCTAAGGATAAATTAGATATTGTTGGCGCTTTTCGCTAAATAGGTCTAGCGCTTTCATCCAGGAATCCCTGATTTTTGTCGCCGCCTCGCCACTGTCGAGGCGGCGAATTGTTTCTAGGCTTCCAATTAGCTTGCGATTTCCCATCAGATCAATCTGTTTTGGATAGAGCCGCCCTAAAGCTTCGATCAGACTGAGCCCCAAAAGCGTTGAATCGAAGCGATTTCTTTCGGTAAGAATAAAGCGGACGCCTTCCACCTTCTTCCCTGCATGAATAGAAGCTGTTGGCTCGAAACTGGTTGGGTGAGCCCTCACTCCGGGAATTTCCATGGCATTCAGGGTGTTTGCTAGTTTCTGCCCGTCAATCCAGGGGGCACCTACCTGTTCGAACGGGGCATCTGTTCCCCGCCCTACCGAGTAGTTCTTCGCATATTCAATCATCCCGACCCCGGGGTAAAGGGTGGCTGCAGCGAGGCTCTTCATGTTTGGGGATGGGTTCACCCAGCTCAATCCGGTCTGATCAAACCAGTAGCTGCGTTTCCAGTTTTTCATTGGTACTACAGTCAATTTGGCTTTCTTTGGCAATTGGTCGTTGGCGTAGCGGGCCAGCTCTCCCATAGTGAAACCGTGGCGGAGAGGCATGGGCAGGCAACCGACGAAGCTCATTTCGGCCGGATCCATCACCGGCCCCTCGACATGCTCACCTGTGATCGGGTTCGGACGGTCGAGGACGATGAACTGAATGTTCAGCTTGGC
>CANGVB010000379.1 GCA_947456995.1 Bryobacteraceae bacterium
GGTAGCGGTAACGGTCGTCTGAGTCTTCATCGAAAATCACGACAACACTGGACACATCGCCGGCTGCCCGCTCAAGACGCTTCACGAAAATCGATCCCTGATGCCAGTTGCGCAGGGTCTCGCGCATATCGATGCCATCGAGCAGTGAGGATTGAAACGGCTCGGTACGGGTGCGCTCTTCGGTAAGGATAGACCGCGCCTTCTTCTGCAGGAAGCGACCGAAATCTTCGATTACCAGATCCTCTGGCGGATAGGAACAAATCGAATTGCCGTTGAGCTCGCGCGCCCATTCCCCAGGCTTGCCTTCCTGCTTACGCTCCTTGAGCGTGCGGGGCTTCATGCGCTGCTTGGGCCGGGGCAACCGACGCCGCAGCTTCAACTTGCGAGTGCGAAAGAAGACCTCATCTCCAGACAGACGCATGGTTTCTGGGAGACGGGTCTCTTCCTGAAAATCGTAGCGGCTACCTGCAGTCCAGACTTCCCACGCATAGTTGTCATCTACGAGAGATCGAGCGGCCAGGGTCAGCTCATAAAGCGTCGCCACCAGATAGCCGTTGACGTGCGCCAGATTGCGCGTGAACCTGGCCATAAGACGCCGCTGATATGGCAACACCTTGTCGCCAGTGCTCTTTTCGTAATCCACTTCAGCACGTCGCAAAGTGTCGTACTGCGCGGCAGGACGGTCAACCAGACGGGTATCGGACATCTGCTTGCGCCAGTATTCGTAGCGCTGCTGTAAGGCCGCATATTCGGTGAGCACTTCGCCGAGAGAATCGGGATGAACATTGACAAGGTCTACGTACTCGATCTGCGACCGTTGCCGTGGCGGATCCTGCGGAGTCTCCATGGCATCGAGCAATGGGTCGAGCAGGTTCAGCGAAACCACTACAAAGACTTCACGCAGCGGGTCGGCCCCTTGCAGCTTCCAGGCCAGCCCCGAAGCGAAATCGTTCACCTCGTCGTTGCGCTGTTGCGGGAAGAGCCGGTAACTCTCAATGTATTGTTCAAGCCCAATCCGCTGAATCGCCACGGTGTCGGGGTAGTCGTCCGGCAGGTGAGGGCGCTCTCCTACGGCAGGGTCGATCAACACCACTTCAGCACCAATCTCATGGGCAGTCCGGTAGGCCTCAACGAAGGCGTCGCAAGGTTCGAGCACGCAATAAATGGCTGTGGCCTTCTCGTCGTTTTCACTCAGTCGATCGGGATAGACGAGGGCGCTGATTTGCGGAAAGCGTGAGGCAGCCTCATAGAGCCGGGTGCCAAAGAAAGCTGGAAGTTCGAGCGCAACAATCGAGGGCCGTTCGCGAAGCAGCGCCTTGCGAACTTCCATCGCAAATTCCATCCGGCCCGGCGCAACAGGGAAATAGCGAAAGCGTCCGCGACGCAGACTGCTGAACTCTTTGAGAAAGTCCTCAGTAGCTCCGGACATAGCGCATGGCTTCCACGCCAAGAATGGTCTTGATCGCCAGTGGCAGCGAAATGCGATCGTTCAGGGGAGATTCGCCAACGCTGCGCAGCTTCATCGTGTAGCGAATGATATTGATCCCGTCACGGATCGAGAAGCGCTCTTCGGCCTGATGCGCCTGCTGCAGGAAGTCAGTTACGTATTCGAGGATCTGCTCGTCGGCGTAAGGCAGGTTCTCTTTCAGAATTGCCAGCTCTTCTTCGCGCTCGGGGAAGTCGAGCAGAATCTGTGGCTGCAGGCGGCTCTGGATGTATTCAGGCAGATCGAAGGTGCTCGCGTCGTCGTTCATCGTTGCGACAAAGCGGAAGAGCGGATGCGCTTTGATTTTGATGCCGGCGATGATGGATTCCACGTAGCGGCGGGTGTCGAGCACCGGGGCCAGACTCGCCCAGCTCTTCTCGCTCATGCGGTTGCCTTCGTCGAGAATTGCAACCCCGCCACGAATCATCGCCGTCACCAGGGGTGATGCGACGTAGCGGAGCTTGCCTTGTTCTTCGAGAACCGGGGTGACGATCAGGTCTTCCGGACGCGTATCAACCGTAGCTTGCATGATGTAAACCTGCTGGCCCAGACGCTCTGCGGCAGCCCAGGCGAGCGAGGTCTTCCCTACCCCGGGCTTGCCTACAAGCCGCGGATTCATTGGCAAATCATGCTCGTCGAGAACCAGCCAGGCAGCAAGAAGTTGCCTCATGGCTTCCTCCTGCCCAACCCAGCTTACGTTGAGCTCGTCGGGGGCCCCGAGGTGGATCTCGACACCGTTGATGCGGACAATATCAATTTTGCGATCCATATTGGCTTGAAAATACAGCTTAACCCCTCCCGTCGCTGGTTACCATTAGAGAAAGCACTCATGTCCAATATTCTTCAATCCTTACCCATCGGCGATAAGGTCGGTATCGCGTTCTCCGGCGGCCTCGATACTTCGGCTGCCATTTACTGGATGCGCCAGAAGGGGGCCATCCCCTATTGCTACACGGCGAACCTCGGCCAGCCAGACGAGCCCGACTATGATGCGATCCCGCGCAGGGCTCTAGACTGTGGCGCTGAGGTTGCGCGATTGCTCGACTGCCGCGAACAACTGGTGCGCGAAGGCATCGCTGCTTTGCAGTGTGGTGCCTTCCACATCACCACTGCCGGGCTGCCCTACTTCAACACGACACCCATTGGCCGCGCCGTTACCGGCACCATGCTTGTGGGTGCGATGAAAGAAGATGACGTCAACATCTGGGGTGATGGCTCTACCTACAAAGGCAACGACATCGAGCGCTTCTATCGCTATGGCCTGATGGTGAACCCGACGCTGAAGGTTTACAAGCCCTGGCTCGACCAGACCTTCAACAACGAACTCGGTGGCCGCAAGGAAATGTCAGAGTTGCTTGAGAAGGCAGGGCTCGGCTACAAGATGTCGAAGGAGAAGGCCTACTCAACCGACTCCAACATCTGGGGTGCCACACACGAAGCCAAAGATCTGGAAAGCCTCAATACCGGTATCAAGATTGTCGAACCCATCATGGGCGTTGCCTTCTGGCGCGACGATGTGGTGATCAAGGCGGAAGAAGTCACTGTTCGTTTTGAGGAAGGCCGCCCGGTTGCCCTCAATGGCAAGACCTTTGCAAACGACGTCGAACTGGTGCTTGAAGCAAACCGCATTGGCGGCCGTCATGGCCTCGGCATGAGCGATCAGATCGAGAACCGCATCATCGAAGCCAAGAGCCGCGGCATCTACGAAGCCCCTGCCATGAGCCTGCTCTTCCTCGCCTATGAGCGCCTGATCACAGGCATCCACAACGAAGGCTCGATCGAACAATATCGCGACATGGGCCGCCGCCTCGGCCGTCTGCTTTATGAAGGCCGCTGGTTTGACCCGCAATCAATGATGTTGCGCGAGACGCTGCAGCGCTGGATCGCCAAGGCTGTTACCGGCGAGGTGACGCTTGAACTGCGCCGCGGCAACGATTACTCGATTCTCAATACGGATTCGCCGAATCTCACCTACGCGCCAGAGCGCCTGTCGATGGAAAAGGTGGAAGGCACATTCACGCCACTGGATCGCATAGGCCAACTGCACATGCGCAATCTCGACATTGCCGATTCTCGCGCCAAGCTCTTTATCTATTCCAACGCCGGCGTGCTGCCGCCTTCTACCTTTGAAGGCCTGAAGCTGCTCGAAGCCGACGATAAAGAGTAGCCCCGCTTCAGCACAATCGAATATGATGCTCACGAGGAAAACCCCGTGAGCATCGTCGATCAGGCAGTCGCAACCCAACTAAAGAACATCGAGAAGAAGACCGGCAAATCCTTTGCCGAACTGAGAGGCTTGATCCTGGCCAGCGGCCTCGTCAAGGTAGGCCTGATCCGCGACATGCTTAAGAAAGATCTTGGCCTGGGTCATGGCGATGCCAATGCGCTTGCGATTCTGGCGCTGAAGCCTGTCTCGGAAGCCGACCCGGTAGATGAGATCTACAGCGGGCCCAAGGCTGCTTTGCGGCCCATCCACGACAAGATCATGGCCGAGATCCACAAGCTAGGCGAGTTTGAAATCGCCCCCAAGAAAACCTACCTCAGCCTGCGCCGAAAGAAGCAGTTTGCGATGGTGGGACCTGCGACAAACTCCCGGATTGAAGTGGGTCTCAACATGAAGGACGTACCTGCCACAGAACGATTGCTGGCTGAGAAGCCCGGTGGCATGTGCCAGTACAAGGTGAAAATTACGGACGTCAAAGAGGTAGACAAGGAGCTTCTGGCCTGGGTTCGCATCGCCTACCAAGCCTCGGCTTGACTTAGTTCACTTCCTAGTTCACAATCGAGGCATGAAGCGAGTCAACATGCACGACGCCAAAACGAACCTGTCGCGCTACATAGCCGAGTTGGCTCCGGGCGAAACGATACTCCTTTGCAACAGAAACGAGCCTATTGCTGAACTTCGTTCCTTGAAAGGGAAGGAAGTGCTTTTGCCAAAACTTGGTGTTGCTCGGGGACTGATTGAGATTCCAGATTCCTTCTTCGACCCACTCCCTGACGACATATTGAAAGCGTTCAATGGAGAATCGGAGCTCTGGAATGAAGATTCTAATTGATACTTGCGCGTTCCTCTGGATCGTGGAAGAATCACCAAAACTAAGTCAGCGCGCCTTAAATACTTTCATGGATCTGGAGAATGAGCGCTTCTTAAGCACGGCTTCGGCATGGGAAATTGCGATCAAA
>CANGVB010000380.1 GCA_947456995.1 Bryobacteraceae bacterium
CGCCATCGCTGTCAGCCTCATCGTCTCTTTCACCCTGACACCCGCCCTGGCCGCCCGCTGGATCAAGCCCAACGAAAAGGGCCACGACTCAAAGGAAAGTGGGCTCAATCTCTGGCTCGACAATGCTTACACCCGCATGCTCGTCTGGAGCATGGCCAATCGTGGCAAAGTTGTAACGCTCTGTGCTCTGGTGATCGCCAGCATCGTGCCTCTCTCGATGGTTGCCGGCTTCACCTTCATCGCCGAAGACGATGAAAACGAATTCGAAGTCTCGGTCCGGCTCCCGGAAGGCAGCAGCCTTGCCGCCAGTGAGTCTGTGATGGAAGACATGGCCCGCCGCATACGCAACGAACTCGAAGGTGTCCAGTCTACCCTCGCCGTGGCCGGCTTTAACGCCCAGCAACAAGCCAACGCCGGCACCATCTTTGTCCGCCTCAAGCAAATCTCAGAACGCAAGCCAGCCCAGAAGACCCTGATCGCCGCCGCCCGTGAGCTGCTCAAGGTCTACCCCAAAAACATCTACACCTCAGTGCAGGCGGTGAACCCCTTTGCCGCCGGCGACCGTAACGCCTCCATCCAGTTCATCATCGCCGGCAACGACTTGAACAAGCTCGACGAATACTCCGCCAAACTGCTCGAGCACATGAAGAAAGACCCCAACATGGCCGACGCCGACCGCAGCCTTCTGCCCGGCAAGCCAGAACTCCGCCTCAAGATTGATCGCGCCCGCGCGGCTGACCTTGGGGTGCGAGTGGAAGACATCGCCTCCACCATCAACACGATGTACTCTGGCGAGCGCGTCAACAACTTCAGCGAAGGCAAGAATCAGTACGAGATTCGCGTCCGCGCCACCGCCGCCGCCCGGCAAGATCGCGATGCCGTCCTGCGCACGATGGTCCCCTCCACGAGTGGCCCGGTAGAACTCCGCAACGTTGCCTCCCTCAGTGAAGGCTCGGGGCCGGGTACGATCGATCGCTTCAATCGCCAGCGCCAGGTGACTCTCTACGCCAACCCCGCACCCGGCGGCAGCCAGAGCGCGGCAGTCGAATCCATTCGCAAATTCGTCGAAACGATGGATTTGGCGCCCGGCTACCGTCAAGCCGTCTCAGGCGACGTAAAGGAACTCGAAAAGACCGGCTTCTACTTCATGATCGCCGTCGGCCTCACCTTCATCTTCATGTACATGGTGCTCGCCGCCCAGTTTGAAAGCTTCATCCACCCGGTTACGATCCTGCTTACGCTACCGCTCTCGGTGCCCTTTGCGATGCTCAGCTCGGCCCTGGCCGGGCAGCAGCTCAACATCTTCTCGATGCTCGGCATCCTGCTTCTATTTGGTGTCGTCAAGAAAAACGCGATCCTGCAGATCGACCACACGAATACCCTGCGCTCTCACGGGCTGCCACGGGACAAGGCCATCATCCAGGCCAATCGAGACCGCCTCAGGCCGATTCTGATGACCACCATCGCTCTCGTCGCCGGCATGATTCCACTTGTCCTCGGCACAGGTCAAGGCGCAGAAACCAATCGCTCCATTGGTGTCCTGGTGGTGGGTGGCCAAAGCCTCTGCCTGCTCCTCACACTGCTGGCCGTCCCGGTCTTCTATTCGCTATTTGAAGACGCTAAAGAATGGATCTTGAATCGGAGAGTCCAACAAATCCAGACCCCCGCCATCTAGGCACGATAGTGCGTGAATCTTACAGATGCTGCCAGCGAAGGGCGGGCGCGAAACGGGCAAAATCGGTGTCAGCCGACACCCAGACACAGCCACTCTCAATGGCAAGGGCTGCATGCGCCGCATCGGCAACTAACTTGCCGCGGACGCCCGGATCTTTGCAGATCTGCCGGAAGATGTCCCAATGCCGAGGGCCCGGCCGGATGCGAATGCAACCCGGTTGAGCGAGCAGCGCATCGATGAACAGGAATGCTTGCTCTGAAGTAGAGGGTGGATCGAAGATTCTTGAGTTAGTCGCGATCCGCAAGAAGCCCTGGAGGACAAGTTCTGAGAGTGCGAACGGTTCCGTCCCGGTACAAAGCTCCGTGAGCCATTCGGCATACCGCTCATGCTGCGCAGACTCCGCTCGGTGCGCATAAATGAGAACGTTGACATCGGGCATCTGCACGGCTCTTACTGGTCCCTGCGGTATTCGTTTTCGTCGTCTTGTGCGATCAATGCTGAGATGCGGTCAATGTTTCGATTCGGGTCAACCAACCGGCCTTTGACTGTATGCAACTTGAAAGCTGGAGCCTGGGCAGCAGATGGCTGGGAGAGCAGCAGACGCAAGGCGTCTTCTATGACGTTACTGACGGTAGTGCCGCGCTGCTCGGCATATTGTTTGGCATTTTCAAGCAAGGGGTCGGAAATTGCTACCGTTGTTCGCATCACTTGATTTTATCAGTTCGGTGCGTATCGCATCAAAATTTGATGCAGAGTGCATCAATCATCCCGATCCATCAAAAGCAAATGCCCCGGCTTCCGCCAGGGCATTTACAAAAAGGGATTTAGATCAAAAACCTAGCTCTGAGGAGCTTCGATCGGCGGCTTCGGCGGCGGCACAACAATCTTTTCCTTCGGCTTGGACGCAGGTGCTTGCACCTGTATCTTCACCGGGCTCATGATGATGTGTGCGTTGCGGCCTTCCAGCTTCGGCTGGCCTTCCACTGCGCCAATGTCCTTAAGGTCCTCGGCAAAGCGCAACAACAGCTTCTTGCCCAGATCCACGTGCGCAATTTCACGTCCTCTGAATTGCACCACCGCTTTGACGCGGTTGCCTTCCTTCAAAAAGCGCAAAGCGTTGTTCTTTTTGAACTCATAGTCATGGTCATCGGTGTTCGGACGGAATTTCACTTCCTTCACCTGAATCACATGCTGCTTCTTCTTGGCGTCGTGTGTCTTCTTCTTCTGTTCGTATTGCCACTGGCCGTAATCCATGGCCTTGGCAACGGGCGGTTCTGCCGTCGGAGAAACGAGAATCAGATCAAGGCCAAGTTCCTGGGCCCGGCGTATCGCGGTGGCGGTGGGCAGTACTTCAACCACACCGTCAGGAAATACTGCACGTACTTCCTTAACGCGGATAGCCTCGTTTACGTTTTCTCTAATCTTGGGAACGCGCCGAAAGGGGGGTCTATTGTTCGGAAACATGCTTAAAGGAAGGACGCCACTTGGGGCGATGAGCAGGATATTACCTGCGAGAAGGTACAGTACATCACTAGTAGCATGCTAGCAGAATTTTTCAAATTTGTATCCATAAGATTCTTTAGGACATAATCCTTCTCCCGTTCTTCCAAAATTCCCAATCCCCGAGAAAGTACCATTCGCCGGGTACCAGCGCGAAAGAAACTTTTTCACCATAGTCGCGGTGCTGTCCGTCCTCCTACAATCAGACTATCCAGATGAGAGTCACCATCAAACCCGGCCTTTGGCTTCTAATGGCCGTAGTTTTTGTTGTCACCCTTGGCGCCTCGTTCTCCATGTGGTTTTTCCTCCGTGGCCAGGAAACCCGCCGTGCAAAGTCTCTTCTCGTAACTGCTTCCAGTTCCCTCCAGGATCGCGTTTCAGGCGAACTCGATCAGGAACTCAGCGCACTCCAGCGCATGGCCTCCAAGTGGCAGATCCGGCCCGACATGAATCGAATCGAATGGGAATTCGACGTCCGCCAGATTCTCGAACAGCATCCCAGTCTCCTCTCCATCGCCTGGATCGAAAATCCTTCAGCCAATAAACCAGATCGCAATCCGCGACAGGTAATCGAAGACTGGCGCATCACCTGGGCCCTCCCCACTGTCTATGAGCCCGCAGTCATCAAATTACATGGCCTGGTAAAAGAAAATCGTTTCGAGCTCCTGACAGAGCTTGCCGAGCAACGCCGCACTCGCATCAGCGAAGCCATCGTCGTCGCCGATCGTGGCAAGGCCTTTGCTGCCTATGTCCCAAGCGTCGTCGATGGCAAGCTCACCGGCGCACTGGTCGGCGTCTTCCATCTTCAGGTCATGATGGACTACGTTTTTGATCGTCTTCTTGCCAGCGATTTTTCTCTCCAGCTTCTGGACGGTTATGAGCCCATATACTCCCGTGGCCTGCCAAAGAATCGTCCTGACGATTGGGAGCAAATGAGCAGCCTCAAAATCTTCGGCTCTGAATGGAAGATGCGCCTCTGGCCCAGCCCGGACTTCCAGCGCGCCAACGAAAAACTTGCCGACTTGATCCTCCTCTGCGGAGCCGTCCTCGCCAGCATCTTCACCGGCCTGGTCTATCTGATCGGCCAACGCTCCACGAACAAACCCGCAACCTACATCCCCGACGCTGCCGAGCATCGGCGCAAAATCGAAGAACGCCTGCGGCTTTGGGAGACCACAATCTCCTCCATCGACGACGCGATTTTTGTTGCCGAAGCCGAAAAGGTGATGGGGGCCGGCCCCATCGTTCTCTTCGTCAATGAAGCCTTCACACGCCTCACCGGCTATGAATCCTCAGAAATCACCGGCAAATCACCAAAGGCGCTCTTTAATTCCGAGTTCTTTTCAAGCGGCGAACCCATCGATTCGCGCGTCTCCATCTGGCACAAAGCCAACGTGGCCATCGATGTCGAGATGCACGCCAAGCCCGTCATCAACTCAAGCCACGACATTACGCACTGGATCATCTGCTTCAAAAAGGCCGAAGCCGCCAAA
>CANGVB010000381.1 GCA_947456995.1 Bryobacteraceae bacterium
GACAATGTCGGAGCGGCAGAGGGTGAAGGCAGACCCGGGACGCAATCCCAAGGCGGATGAGTTTCCGGTGATGAAGCTGAACTGGCAGAAGAATTTTCAGACCGGCATCTACGACTACAGCGAGATGACATCGAGTTTTCTTGGGTTGCGGCAGATTGCGGGCCGTCCTGAGGGGATGCTGGCAAAGACTTCGTTTTCGCGGCAGGAGTGGTGTGGCCACATGTTTGCGCAGGCGCTGTTTGATGCATCGAAGGTGCGCGTTTCAGGAACCAGTTATTTTGACGGAGATTCGGATCTGGCTCAGACTGTTCCGTTGCAGGTTGACGGTTTGAGTGAGGATGCCTTGCCGTTTTGGGTGCGTGGCATGGCGGGGCCGAATCTGCAGCCTGGGGAATCGAAGAGTGTTCCATTTCTCACGAGTCTGCGCAGTTCCCGCGATGCACACCAGCCGATGGCCTGGAGCCGGATCAACCTGACCCGGAGTTTGGCAACGCAGAAGCTGGAATCGGGCGCGGGTGAATTTGAGGTAGAGACTTTTTCTGCGCAATTGGCCAACGGGAAGGGCTTCGTTTATTTTGTCGAGAAGGACGCGCCGCATCGCATCATACGCTGGCAGTTTACGAGTGGTGAGGCGGCTGAGCTTGTGGCGAGCGATCGATTGAAGTACTGGGAGCTCAATATTCCGGGCGGCGAAGAAGCGTTGCGATCCCTTGGGCTCGATCCACGGGTGCCTCGATTCACTCCTGAAGAGTAGTCATGTTCAGCTATCAGAAAGCCATGGCTTTGCTGCCTGAGATCATCAGCTTGCTCAAGACGGCAATTGAGGCTAAGGCCTCGCGCAAGAGGTCTGTTGAGTCTCATGCTGCGTACAAGAAAAAATTGGTGATGGCGGGTGGGGCATTCCCAAATCAAAACAGGCTGGCTGCTTATGCGGATCAGGCCAAGACTTCGCATGAGGAATTGAAGAGGGCGGTGGACCGGATTCAGGATCAGGGTGTTGAGATTCGTGAGCTGGATCAGGGGCAGATTGATTTTCCAGCGAGGCATCGGGACAAGCAGGTCTACTTGTGTTTCCAACTGGGAGAAGCAGAGATTCTGCACTGGCACGGGGCAGATGAAAGCTGTGCTGGCCGCAAAGCTATTGATGCCGCTTTTTTGTCGGAACTAGACTTTAGTTGAGCCAGGCGTCGAAGCGCGCGGAGATCTGATCGCGAATCCTTCTGAACTCGGCGATGCGCTCTGCTTCGCTGCCTTCTGCTGAGGCCGGGTCTTCGAAGCTCCAGTGCAGCATTTCGGTGCCGTCAGGGAATATGGGGCAGACGTCCCTTGCGTTGTCGCAAACGGTGATTACGATGTCGAAGTGCTGGCCGGCGAATTCATCGACGTGTTTGGAGCGGTGTGAGCGCAGGTCGATGCCCAGTTCGTCCATCGCGGCAATGGCTTCTGGCCGTACGAGGCTGGGCTTGGAACCTGCGCTTTCTACTGTGTATCTGTCGCTGGCCTTGGCGCGAAGCAGGCCCTCGGCCATCTGGCTTCTGGCGGAGTTGCCGGTGCAGAGAATCAAGACTCGTTTCATGCCAGTTTCTTTGAGAGGTCGTTGCGATAGAGGGCTGTGAATTTCTCGCGAATCTGATCGCGCACTTTGCGGAAGATCGCCATCTTCTCGTCGTCGGTGCCGGTTGCTTTGGCTGGATCGATGAAGCCGATGTGCAGGCGCTTGCCTACCTTGCCGGTAAAGTTGGGGCAGTTCTTGTCGGCGTCGTCGCAGACGGTGATTACGTAATCGAAGCTCTCGCCGACGAACTGCTTTGCGTTCTTGGGAGTGCCGCCTGAGATGTCGAGGCCCAGTTCTTTCATTGCAGCAATGGCGAAGGGGTTTACGCGCGGGGAGGGGTTGGTGCCGGCACTGTAAACTTCCAGGTTCTTGTCGAAGCTCTTGAGGAAGCCTTCCGTCATCTGACTTCTGGCCGAGTTGCCGGTGCAGAGTACGAGAATTCTTAACTTCTTGTCCTTAGCCAAAACCGGAAGGGCGATGAGCCCACCTAGCAGTTGTCTGCGAGTATTCATTTGCATAGCCTCACGAAGGATTCGGGTTCTACCGCTTTGTTCCGTGTACAGCATTCGGCATAGAGAAATCCCAGAAGCTCCTGTAGCACTTCAGTGTTGGCACGGTACCAAAGAAAGGTGCCTTGACGTTCGACCGTGAGCAACTCTTCGTTCTTCAGTTTCTCCAGATGATGGGAGAGGGTGGAGCCTGTGATGTTCAATTCCGACTGTATGTCGCCAACGATCATGCCTTCGGGATGAGCGCTTAGCAGCAGGCGGACGATGCGCAGGCGTGCCTCGTTGCCCAGCGCTCCAAACATATCTGCCATCCTTGGCGTTTCATCTGCGATCTTCACGGTTGTTCTTATAATACGATGTTTCGAGAAAAATCGAAATAAGCCTTGACGAAATTATTAATTCGAGTAGTATCGAAATATGAGTACTGCACAAAACATCAGAGAAAACGTCAAGGAAAAGTACGGTCAGGCTGCTCTGCGCGTGTCGTCAGGGCAGGGAGCTGCCTGCTGTAGCTTTACGGCCGATGATGGTTGTGCAGACCCGATCACTTCGAATTTGTATGACACGCAGCAGGCGGGTTCGATTCCTGAAGATGCTGTTCTGGCTTCGCTTGGTTGTGGGAATCCTACGGCGCTGGCTGAGCTTAAGCCGGGTGAGGTGGTGCTGGATCTTGGCTCTGGTGGTGGTATCGACGTGTTGCTCTCGGCCAAGCGCGTTGGGCCTACGGGCAAGGCGTTTGGGCTTGATATGACCGATGAGATGCTTGCGCTGGCCCGGGAGAATCAACGCAAGTCTGGATTTGAAAACGTGGAGTTTTTGAAGGGTGAGATTGAACACATTCCACTGCCCGACAATTCAGTTGATGTGATCATTTCGAACTGCGTGATTAATCTTTCTGCCGACAAGACGAAGGTTCTGCAGGAAGCGTTTCGTGTGTTGAAGCCGGGTGGCCGTTTTGCCGTCTCTGACGTTGTTGTGCGTGGAGAGATGCCGGATGAAGTAAGGAAGAATGTTGAGCTTTGGATCGGTTGTGTGGCCGGGGCGATGGAAGAGCAGGAGTACAAGACGAAGCTGGCAGCGGCTGGCTTTGAGCAGATTGATCTTGAGCCTACGCGTGTCTACAAGATTGAAGATGCGAAGGCATTTCTGCGCAGCAGCGGTCTTGATATCGAATCCTTTGGCGCTGCGATTGATGGCAAGTTTGCGAGTATGTTTGTTCGTGCGCAGAAGCCCGGTGCAGCCCCCGCGCCCGAGAAAACGATCATGGATGTTTATGACCCGGCGATGTGTTGCTCGACAGGGGTTTGTGGCCCGGCACCAGATCCGTTTCTACCGCGCTTTGCTGCGGACCTTGAGTGGTTGAGTACTCAGGGCATTGAAGTGAGGCGGCATAACCTTTCTCAAGAGCCGGCTGCCTTTGCTGAGAACGAAAGCGTAAAGGCTGCGCTGACTTTAGAGGGTACCGATTGCCTGCCGATGATTCTGGTGAACGGTGTGGTGGTGAGTAAGGGTAAGTATCCGGTGCGCTATACGCTGGCACGCTGGGCGGGGATCAGCACCGGGTTGCCCGCGCTCGAACTGCCGGTAATCAGCAACACAGGATGTTGCTAATGGACAGTTCCGGTTTGCCTGTTGACCATCCGACTCGGGTGCTTTTGTTTACGGGCAAAGGGGGAGTTGGCAAGACGACGCTTGCCTGTGCAACTGCCGTTGCTCTTGCTGATCAGGGTAAGCGAGTGCTGCTGGTGAGTACGGACCCGGCTTCCAATCTGGACGAGGTTCTGGAGACTAATCTGGGCAACGCAGACCAGGCAGTACCCGTGCAGGGCGTGATGAATCTTGAGGCAATGAACATCGACCCGGAAGCGGCAGCCCATGCTTACCGGGAGCGTATCGTTGGCCCCTACCGAGGTGTGTTGCCGCCTGCCGCTCTTGCCAGTATGGAAGAGCAATTGTCTGGTGCCTGTACGGTTGAAATTGCTGCCTTTGATGAGTTCACAAAGTTGCTGGCCGACCCAAAGGCTTCCGCACGATTTGATCATGTGATCTTTGATACTGCGCCTACTGGACACACGCTGCGGCTATTAAAACTGCCTGCGGCGTGGACGCAATTCATCGCAACCAATTCGAGCGGTACATCCTGTCTTGGACCGCTGGCTGGCTTGCAGGCGCAGCAGGCGCTTTATGCTGCCAGCGTCGCGAACTTGTTGAACCCCGATGTGACTACGGTGATTCTGGTGAGCCGGCCTGATACTGCTGCTCTTACCGAGGCCGAGCGGATGCGAGCTGAATTGAGCGAAGCCGGTATCGTCAGTATCACGCTTGCGCTCAATGCTGTCTTTCGCGCCACTTCGAGCGACGATGCGATTGCAACGGCTCTTGAGAAGCGTGGCCTTCGCGCTTTGGCCCAGATTCCGGCAGGCCTTCAGACGCTTCCTCGACTCGAAGTACCAACATTTGCTTTTGCTCCGATTGGTGCTGCCAATCTCCGGCGAATTTCCAATCCTCAACATGGTGAGGCTGTGGCAGCGCCAAGTGCTGCAATTGACTTGTCTACCCTTGCTTCGCTTGCATCGCTGATCGATTCCCTTGAGACTTCAGGTC
>CANGVB010000382.1 GCA_947456995.1 Bryobacteraceae bacterium
AATGAACACACCTTCGAGATGTCTCGTGGTCATCTCCTCGAACTCCACTCAGCGCTCATCGGACTCAAAGGCAAGCCCACTCGCCTCGCCTTCCGCGACTTCACCATCTGGCCCCTGGGCCCCGAGGTCCGCACCGAAATGTCCACCACCCGCAAAGCGACTGAGGAAAAGCTCCGTCCGAAAATGTGGAATCAGACCCCATAAATTTTTTCGATTGGCATTAAACGGCGAACTACGCTTAACTCGATAGAACGCTACACGTGTAGCTCCCTCCGCGCCCAGCCCTGCGCACAATCAAGCCCAGCTCAGCCAAAGTCACCATCCCTGCCGGATGGCCCATCAATTACTCCAATTAAGGGGATCAGGGTCCATGTCTCTCTCACATGTCCCACGTTCGTGGGTCTTAAGCAGTCTTTTGCTCATTTCTACGGCTTCGCTCTTCAGCCAGGCCACAACCAGCCTCTCCGGTCGCGTCACAGACCCCACCGGCGCCACCGTACCCGAAGCCGTGATTACCATCACACTCGACTCGCAAGGCCTCACCCGCAAAACCGTAGGCGATACCTCAGGCTTCTACCAGTTCCTACAGGTCCCACCCGGCAACTACACCGTCAAGGCTGAAAAAGCAGGCTTCGCCATACTGCTCCAAAAGAACGTCCTCCTCCAGGTAAACCTCCCCGCCACCGTCGAGCTAAAACTCGAAGTCGGCAACGTCTCTCAAACCATCGCCATCGAAGCCGAAGCCCCGCCAATCAACACTCAGGACGCCACCATCGGCAATGCCTTCAACGAAACACAGGTCCGCCAGCTTCCCCTCCTCACCCGCAACGTCGTCGAACTCCTCAGCCTCCAGGCTGGCGTAACCGCAACCGGTGAAGTTCTCGGCGCGCGCAGAGATCAGAACAACGTCACCCTCGACGGCGCAGACGTCAACGACAATCAATCAGCCGGTGCCTTCACCGCCGTCCTCCCCGTACCCCTCGACTCCGTCCAGGAATTCCGCGTCACCGTCGGTGGCCAGGGAGCCAACCAGGGCCGCTCCTCCGGTGGTCAGGTTTCCCTCGTTACCAAGTCCGGCTCCAACCAGTTCCACGGCTCCCTCTACGAATTCCATCGCAACACTGCCACCTCAGCCAACAACTGGTTCTCCAACCGCGCCGGCATCAAACGCGAAGCCCTCATCCGCAACCAGTTCGGCGGCTCCATCGGCGGCCCCATCAAGAAAGACCGCATCTTCTTCTTCTTCAATTACGAAAACCGCATCGACGCCTCAGCCGCCGCGCAAACCCGCACCGTACCCAGCGAAGCGCTCAAGCAAGGCATCCTCACTCTCCAGACCTCTGACGGCACCACCCGTCGCCTCTCCGCCCAGGAAATGACCTCCGTCATCGATCCCCAACGCCGCGGCTTCTCTCCCTTCATCCGCGACCTGCTTTCCAAATACCCCGTCGGCAACGACGATGCCCTCGGCTCCGACGGCGGCCTCAACTTCTCCGGCCTCCGCTTCAACGCACCCTTCAAGCTCGACAACAAAGCCTACGTCGCACGCATGGATTTCCGCATCGACAAAGAAGGAAAGCACAACGCCTACATCCGCGGCACTCTCGCCGACAATCGCGAAGACCTTTGAACGGCTCTGGCTCAATTCCCGGGCCAGGCAGCCGCCTCGCTCCTGCTCAACAACAGCCGTGGCGCAACCGTCAACGTCACCTCCGTCCTCAAGTCCAACCTCACCAACTCCGGTAGCCTTTCACTCACCCGTCAGGGCCTCGAACAATCCGGTGCCACCGGGCCTCGTCTAAACCTCAGCGGCCTCAGCGACCAGATCAATTACGTCCGCGGCAACGGTCGTATCCTCCCCGTCTGGCAGCTCGTCGACGACATCACCTGGATGAAGGGTTCACACACTATCCAGACCGGCATCAACTTCCGCTTCGTCAAAAACGACCGCTTCAACTTCGCCCCCTCATTCCCCACCTTCGGCATGAGCCGTGGCACCATGCTCGGCCTCGGTGCCGACATCACCAATTCCATCCTCGATTATGTAAAGACTCGCGATGGCCTGCCCGCCTCCACCGGCCTCCGCAACGGTGTCCCCCTCGTCAACGCCGTCGGTGTCTACCTCGGCATGATCACCAACCTCGATGTCACTTTCCAGTTCGACAAAACCGGCAAGTCCATCCCCGTCGGCTCAGCCCAGACCCGCTCTTTCAAGACCAACGAATATGAGTTCTACGTGCAGGATTCCTGGCGCGCCACCCGAGACCTCAACCGCACCTTCGGCCTCCGCTACGGCAGCTACTCCGTGCCATATGAAGCAGGCGGCCTCCAGGTCAACACAACAACTCCTCTAGACACCTACTTCGCCCAGCGCGTCGGCGGCGGTGCAGCCGGCATCGCTGGCAACGCCCTGCCTGATGCAACACTCAAGTACGCCCTCGCCGGCCCCGCCAACGATGCCAGAGACTGGTACGCTCGCGACAAAAACAACTTCGCCCCGCGCTTCAGCTTTGCCTACTCCAAGGCCAGCCCCTCCAACTGGCTCACCAAGTCCATCTTCGGCAGCGGCGGAGTCCTCCGCGGCGGCGCAGCCATGGTCTATGACCGCTTCGGCTCAGACCTCATCACCCAGTTCGACCAGCTCGGCAGCGTCGGTCTCGCTTCCCGCTCAGGCTTCCCCCTCAGCTACAACATGACCAGCGCCCCCCGACTCACCACCGCCGGTGCCTTCCCTGCCCTGCCAGACGCACCTTCCGGAGGCTTCCCCTACACGCCTCCTGACGTCTTCGCCGTCGCCGGTACCGGCCTCGGTATGTTCTCAGACCTCAAGACCCCCTACTCGGTCATCCTCAACATGAACTACGCCCGCGAAGTCAAAGGCGGCGTCACCGTTGAAGTTGGCTACGCCGGCCGCCTCTCCCGCAAGACCCTCATCCAGGGCGACATCTTCACCCCGATGACCGGCTACAAAGATCCAAGATCCGGCCAGACCTGGCTTGAAATGGCCACCACCACTCGCAACCTCTTCGAAGGCGGCCTCACCCCGGCTACCGTTCAGCGCAACCCCGCCGCCATCAACAACATCCCCTTCATTGAAAACGTCTTCCCTGGCCTCAGAAACTATTACTTCCCCGGCAGCGCCACGGCAAACTACTTCAATCACGTCTACAACGAAAACGACGGCAGCGACATGGACGCCCTCCACCTCCTCGATCGTGTCACCGGCTTCGGCGGCGGCAGGTGCGTCTCCGCTCCCGGCTGCCACACCTTCTTCGCCAAACAAGGCTCAGCCCTTCCCACCTGGATGAACGCCGGCATCGCCAACTATCACGGAATGACCCTCGCCGTTCGCCGCCAGCTCAAGAAAGGCTTCGGCTTCGATTTCAACTACACCTGGGCCCACTCCATCGATAACGGCTCTGCCGCAGAATCCGGCGCCGGCCAGTTCGGTGGCACACTCCAGAACGTCTACAACGTAGGTGCCTTCCGTGGCTCCTCCGATTTCGACATCCGCCACAACATCAACGCCAACGCCGTCTACGAACTGCCCTTCGGCAAGGGGCAGAAATTCCTCGGCTCCGCCAACTCCATCGTCAATCAGGCCGTCGGCGGCTGGTCCATCACCACCATCCTCCGCTACCGCACCGGCCTGCCCACCACCATCGGCGGCTCCGGCGTCTGGAACTCCAACTACTGGCTCTCCAGCCTCGCCGTACCCAAGGCTGGCTACACCAACTCAGTCGGCTTCAACGAAAAGGGCCAACCCGCCCTCTTCCCCACCACCACCACCGTCTCCAGCTTCATGGATCAGTACCCAGGCCAGACCGGCGCCCGCGCCGTTGCCCGCATGGATGCTCTCCAGAACTGGGACATCGCCATGGCCAAGCGCTTCTTCATGCCCTTTGAAGGCCACACCCTTCAGTTCCGCGCAGAAGCCTTCAACGCCTTCAACCAGCATTTCTTCTCTGATCCGTCCCTGGCCCTAAGTTCACCGGCCACCTTCGGTCAGTTCCGCGCGGCCTCCTCGCCTCGCGTATTCCAGTTTGCTCTTCGCTATGAGTTCTAGCGCAAGAGCAGTCCAACACCCCTGAACCTCCATGAGGTCGCGGCTCCAGGCTAACCAGCACCGGAGCCGCGCAATTTTTTTAGCAGTGCTCTCGAATGTAGTCCTTCACCACCTCAACATCAGCATCCACCACCACACTCCGCCTCGGCCCATCCTCAATCCCCGCATACTGCAACGGCCGCTCCGGCGCACGCCCCAACGCCTCCTGAATCGTCTCCTCAAACTTGGCCGGCAGCGCCGTCTCCAGACAAACCAGCGGCACCCCCTCTTCCCGAAACTCCATCCCCACCTTCAACCCATCAGCCGTATGCGGATCCACCACCAACCCATAGCGCTCCCAAACAAGCCGTATCGTGTCCAGACGATTGCGATGCGTACTCACCCCACTCACAAACCCAAACTTCCCGATACCCTCCCACTCAGCCGTCCCCCGCAGATCAAAGAAGCCCTGCGTATCCACTTGCTTCCATAGCTCGCGCACGCGCACAGCGTCCCGCCCCAGCAAGTCATAAACGAAACGTTCAAAATTCGACGCCTTAGAAATATCCATCGACGGGCTCGACGTCTG
>CANGVB010000383.1 GCA_947456995.1 Bryobacteraceae bacterium
CCAGCAGGAAGCCAACGATCTCGCGCTGGTCTTGCGTGCAGGCTCTCTTCCGGCCAGTGTTGTCTACCTCGAAGAACGCACCGTTGGCCCCTCGCTCGGTGCTGACTCCATCCGCCAGGGCCTTATGAGCGGCCTCGTAGGCTTGGTTGCGGTTGTTCTCGTCATGCTTGTTTACTACAAGAAGTCAGGCATCAACGCAACCGTTGCCCTCATCCTCAACGCGCTCATCCTCATCGCTATCCTTGCCTATGTCGGCGCAACGCTGACTCTGCCTGGCATCGCCGGTATCGTCCTCACAATCGGTATGGCCGTTGACTCCAACGTGCTCATCTTCGAACGCATCCGCGAAGAACTTCGCGGCGGCAAGGCCGTCCGCGCTGCAATCGACGCAGGCTTCAACCGCGCCTTCCTCACCATCATTGACACCCACGTCACTGCCGTTGTCTCCAGTGCCTTCCTCTTCATCTTCGGCACCACCAACGTCAAGGGCTTTGCCGTCACGCTGATCATCGGCTTGCTGGCAAACGTGTTCACCGCCGTTTTCGTCTCCAAGGTCATCTTCGACTGGGAAATGAGCGGAAACAAAAAGGTAACCACCCTGAGCATCTAGCTCGGTACAAAAAATCAAACTATTTTCGCTGTCGAGTGATTTTTTTTTCATTCCGGCGGGAACCAGAAAGGAATGGCTGGTGTCTACCCCAAATTGCACACCAGCCGGGTTTAGGCAGAATGCATCTATTTCGCGATACAAATTTCGATTTCATGGGCAACAAGTGGCCGCTGATTGGCTTGACACTTTTGCTCACCGCTGCTGGTATTGTCAGTCTCGTAATTGAGGGCGGCCCGCGCTACGGCATCGACTTCAAGGGTGGCACCCTCCTCTACGTAAAGTTCGCTGAGAAGCCCAGTGAAGAATCTATCCGCGCTGCTCTCGGCAAAAAGATATCGGGCGAAATTTCGGTGATTTCAGTTCAGGGCACTAACGAACTGATGATCGAAACCGAAATCAAGGACGAGCGCGAATTGCAGTCCACGCGCCAGGCCATTGAAGACACGCTGGCGAGCGTTTTTAGCGCTCAGCCAGACAAGCTCGACTTCACCGGCGCGGCCGCAGGAAGGGTCTACGAGAGGCTCAATTTGCCCCTTCAGAAAGCCGGCGTCTTCATCAGTGATGAAGACCTCCGCAAACTCGTTGTAGAGATCCTCGGCTTCCGCGACAAGCAGAAGGGCGGCATCCTTTCCAGCTTTGATGAACTCAGCGCTGTGCCTGGCATGACCCCGCAAATTTTGACGGTCATCAAGCAGGAAGGCTACATCGGCAAGTACCTCGTGCGCAATACCGAAGTCGTCGGCCCCAAGGTCGGCAACGAATTGCGCACACAAGCTTTGCTGGCAACCCTTTACGCGATGGCCGGAATGTTGATATATGTAGGCCTTCGTTTTGAATTTGTATATGGCTTTGCCGCTGTGATCGCTGTTCTTCACGACACGATCATCACTATAGGACTTTTTTCTCTGTTCCATAAAGAGATTTCCTTGACTGTGATTGCTGCACTCCTTACATTAGTTGGTTACTCCATGAACGACACGATTGTGGTTTTCGACCGCATCCGTGAAAATCTGCAGAGAGGTCGCAAGGGCGACATGACTGAAATTGTGAATCGCAGCATCAATGAAACGCTGAGCCGAACAATTATGACGTCAGGTCTCACCTTTCTCACCGCAGTTGCGTTATGGTTGTTTGGCGGTCAGGTGTTGAATGGTTTTGCCTTCGCCCTGGTTGTCGGAATCTTGGTTGGAACGTATTCATCGATTTTTGTGGCAAGCCCGATTTTGGTGTTCTGGCAGGACTTCATGAAGAGCCGCGGAGAGAACCAGAAAAACGGCGGAGCGCCACCAGTAGTAGCGGGTTCTAAGAAGCTCGCAGCGAAATAAGAATTGCCACTTCTGGAACCCTGGCTTCGGCCTCGGTGTCTAGGGTAAGGGAAAGGATTTAGGGATGTTCGAACAAAGCCTTATTGTTGAAGAGAGCCAAACGAGGAAAGCAAGTTCCATTGTTGTCTCGTTCATCGTCCAGGTAACACTGATGACCGTGCTCGTGATTCTGCCTATGATCTACTACGAGCAGATCAGCGCGGCAGCATTGGGAAGCAGCCTCGTTGCTCCCCCTCCTCCTCCTCCTCCCCCTCCGCCTCCTGCACCAGTGCAGCAGGTTCAGAAGGTCAAGGTAGTCCCCAAGCAGTTTAATGCCAACGTCCTCATGGCCCCCAAGACCATTCCGAAAGACGTCGCCATGATCAAGGAAGAAGAACTTCCCATGGCCACTGGCGTCTCCGGTGGTGTCCCCGGTGGTGTTCCTGGCGGCGTCCCTGGTGGTGTCATGGGCGGCTTGCTCAACTCCATCCCGGGCCCCCCTCCTCCTCCTGCCAAGAAGGAAGATCCCCCCAAGCCGAAGCCCCCGGCAGCTCCGATCCGCGTCGGTGGTAACGTCCAGAGCGCCAAGCTCGTACGTCAGCCCAAGCCGATGTATCCGCCGCTCGCCCGTCAGGCCCGAATTTCAGGTGTCGTTAAGTTTAATGCGGTTATCGCAAAAGACGGCACCATCCAGAACCTAACCATGATCTCCGGTCACCCTCTGCTCGTGCAGGCGGCAACCGAAGCGGTCAGGCAGTGGGTCTATCAACCCACGCAGCTCAATGGCGAACCCGTTGAGGTGATTACGACTATCGACGTGAACTTCACGTTAAGTCAGTAATCAAAGTCTGTCGGCGCAAGTCCAATTAGATAGTAGTTCCCAAAACCAAAACAACTCGCAGGAGATTTTTGCATGCTTTTCAATATGCAGTATACGGGCTTCCTTTTGCTACAGGAAGTCGGATTCGATGTCCTCACCATGTGGGACCAGATGGGATTCCTGGCCAGGGCCGTCGTGATCATCCTCTTCATCATGTCGGCTTGGTCGATCGGTGTCATGATTGACCGCCTGATCGCCTTTAATGCCGCCAAAACCCAGAGCCGTCAGTTCGCCCCGGCAGTCGCCGGTGCCTTGCGTGAAGGCAAGCTTGATGAAGCCATCAAGATCGCCGATCGCTATAAGAAGTCACATTTGGCCAAAGTAGTCGTTGCCGGTCTTCAGGAGTTCAAGGCTCACCAGTTGAGCAATGAAATCTCTGGCGAAACCATTGAAGCTTCCAAGCGTGCTCTTGAGCGTGCAGAAGCCATCGTCGGTGCAGAACTCAAGCGCGGTGTATCCAGCTTGGCAACCATCGGTTCGGTCGGCCCCTTCGTCGGTCTCTTCGGCACGGTCGTCGGTATCGTTAACGCGTTCAAAGGCATCGCGAGCGAAAAGGCTGCCGGTCTCGGCGCCGTCGCCGGCGGTATCTCGGAAGCACTCGTTACCACCGCTCTTGGCTTGTTCGTAGCTATCCCTGCAGTTATGATGTTCAACTACTTCACCAATAAAGTGGAGAGCTTTGGCATCGAAATGAACAACTCGAGCTCAGAACTGCTCGACTACTTCATCAAGCGTTCGCAGGCTGCCCGCCGCGCATAGGCCCTCGGGTCATTGAGATAAGACGAATCTTGGCGAGTTTGTGTTCTTCTCCGGGATGAGGCCTTTCGGCCTCTTCCTGGAGGGGAATGGGAATCCGCTGAACTTAAGGGACTACTGACATGTCAAAAAGAAAAAAGGCACCGCCTCCAGTTTCGGATATCAACGTTACCCCGATGGTGGACGTCATGCTCGTCATGCTCATCATCTTCATGGTCATCACGCCTATGCTTCAAAAAGGTGTGAGCGTTGAAAAGGTCAAGACCAAGAATCCCATCGCGATGAAGGATGCCGATAAAGAAGACGCAATTCTTGTCAGCGTCACCAGAGCCGGTGATACTTACCTTGGCACAACCCGTATGGCACCCGATCAGATGCCAAGCAAAATCAAGGATATGTTGACCAACAAGCCGGAAAAGGTCGTCTACATCAGCGCAGATCGCCGCGCCAAGTATGAACGGGTTGTTACCGTTGTCGACGAAATCCGCAATGCAGGCGTAGAGCAGTTAGGCCTGATCACAGAAGAAATTCAAGGCGCTCAGCCCGCAGCTGAAGCTAAGTAATAAGTACGAAAGAAAAAAGGGAGACGCACAGATATGTCAATGTCCACTGGCGGCAAAGGCGGGCCTAGCAGCGATATCAACATGACTCCGATGATCGACGTTTTGCTTGTCTTGATCATTATTTTCATGGTGATTACACCGCTGACTCCGAAGGGGTTGGAAGCCCGCGTGCCACAGCCTCCACCTCCAAATCAGCCACCGCCTCCTCCTGAGAATGACCGCACGGTGGTCGTGATCATCGAGAAAGACAAGTCCATGAAGATCAACTCCGAGTCGGTCCTCTTTGAGAATTTGCCTAAGCGTCTCGAAGATATCTTCAAGACCCGCGCCGAGCGTGTCTGCTTTGTTAAGGGTGACCCAGACCTCGAGTTTCAGGAAGTCGCCAAAGTGATTGACGTCGCAAAAGGCGTCGGCATCGACCAGGTTGGTTTGATGACCAAGAAGGTGGAAGCTGGCGAATAGCCGGTTGTGAGGAGGATAGCGACAATCATGTTCAACCTGTTTAAGCCCCATGTTC
>CANGVB010000384.1 GCA_947456995.1 Bryobacteraceae bacterium
AGACGCGTATTCTACCCGCCACAAAATCGAGTGGGGCTGGCCGCTCGGCTTCTCCAACACCTTCGCCATGGTGATGCGTAAAGAAGACGCAGACAAACTCTCGATCAAAACGCTCTCAGACGCCGTCCGTCAAAAGTCCGACTGGCGCATCGGCGTCGGCTACGAATTTGAACAACGCCCCGACGGCTGGCGCAGCTTCGTCCAGGCCTACCCGCTCAAGACCAGTGGCAACCTCATCACCATGGATCTCGGTCTCATCTACCGTGCCCTCGGCTCTAACCAGGCAGACCTCGTCGCCGGTAACTCAACAGACCCCGCCCTGGCCAACCCACAATTCCTCGCCCTCGAAGACGATCTCAACTTCTTCCCACCCTACGAAACTTGCCTGGCCGTCCGCGAAGACTCCCTCCAGCGCCTCCCAAATCTCCGCCCCGCCCTCGACAAACTGGCAGGTTCAATCTCTGTCGCCCAGATGCGAAAATGGAATGCTCAGGCAGTCAACGAACATATCAGCCCCGGCACGATCGCCAAGGCTTTTGTCGAGAAACTTTGAGGTACAAAACTTGGCCAAACCCTTCATTCTCACCGTCGATGATGACGTCGCAGTGCTGCGCGGTATCGAACGCGACCTGCGCGGCAAATACGCTTCCACCTATCGCATCATCCGGGCTGAATCCGGCAAAGCTGCCCTCGATCTTCTCCACCAGATCAAAGACCGCAACGACGACATCGCCCTCATCCTTGCAGACCAGCGCATGCCTGAAATGGACGGCGTGCAGTTCCTCACCCAGGCCCGCGAGATCCACCCCGATTCCCGCCGTGTCCTGCTCACCGCCTACGCCGACACCACCGCCGCCATTGCCGCCATCAACGAAGTCCGCCTCCACCACTACCTGATGAAGCCCTGGGACCCACCAGAACAGAATCTCTACCCCGTCCTCGACGATCTCCTCAGCGACTGGCACGCCGAATACAACCCGCCCTATCGAGGCATCCGTGTCATCGGCCAGCGCTGGAATCCAGAAGCCCACCGCATCAAGGACTTCCTCGGACGCCACCACATGCCCTTCCGTTGGGTCGATGTTGTGGAAGCAGCCAAGGACCCCATCCTCAGCCAATACCTCAAGCCAGCCAGCAAACTTCCAATCGTTGTCTTCGCCGACCAATCCTGCACCGATTGTCCAGACTCAGAGACGCTCGCCGAAAAACTGGGCCTGCGCACCAAAGCCAGCACTCAGTTCTACGATCTGGTGATCGTCGGTGGTGGCCCGGCCGGTCTCGCTGCTGCTGTCTATGGCGCAAGCGAAGGGCTCAAGACTCTGATGATCGATCGCGACGCCCCCGGCGGCCAGGCCGCCCTCAGTTCGCGTATCGAAAACTATCTCGGCTTCCCGGCCGGCCTCAGCGGTGGCGACCTCTCCCGCCGCGCCGTAGCTCAAGCCCACAAATTCGGCTGTGAAATCCTCGCCCCACAAGAGGCCACCAGCCTCCGCTCCGAAGGGGACTTTCGAGTCATCACACTTTCAAATGGCTCAGAGGTTTCTGGCTCGGCAGTCCTGCTCGCGACAGGTCTCTCCTGGCGCAGGCTGAACATCCCGAACATAGACCGTCTCACCGGCGCCGGCGTCTACTACGGAGCCGCCACCACAGAAGCTCCCAGTTGTGAAAACGAAGAAGTCTTTGTCGTAGGCGGCGCCAACAGCGCTGGCCAGGCAGCCATGCACTTCTCCCGCTACGCCCGCAACGTCAAGATGCTCGTCCGTGGCGATGGCCTCTCGGCCACAATGAGTCAATACCTGATCGCCCAGATCGAGGCCACTCCCAATATCGAAGTCATCTCACATACCGAAGTGGTCGGCGTCGAAGGCAACACTCAACTCGAACAGATCACCCTATCCAATCGAAAATCCGGCGAACAGACAAACGTCCCCGCCCGCATGCTCTTCATCTTCATCGGCGCGCAACCTCGCACGGAATGGCTCAAAGGTGCCCTTTGCCTGGACGAACACGGCTTCATCCGCACCGGCCCTCAGCTCAAGAAAGACGGCAAGCTCACAACAAACTGGCCCCTCACCCGAGACCCTCTACTACTAGAAACCTCAATCCCGGGCGTCTTCGCCGCCGGAGACACCCGCAGCGGCAGCGTCAAGCGTGTAGCCAGTGGCGTAGGCGAAGGCAGCGTCGTAGTCCAGTTCGTCCACCAGTTCCTCGCCGGGCTCTAGCTCAAAAATAATCTTCAGCTTCAAGTTAACGCTGGCTGGCGTGATACGTACCCATACTCAGACAGACCATGGGAAACTCCGACGAAACCAGGATTGCCGCCTGGGCCACAGACTTCGGCTATGACCTCCGCTACGCCCTGCGTGGCCTCCTGCGACAGCCAGCATTTGCCATCTTCGCAATCACAATTCTGTCGCTAGGAATTGGAGCCACCGCAACAGTCTTCAACGTCCTCAACACGTTGGTGCTTCGTCCCCTGCCGCTAGCAAAACCCGAGCAACTGGTCTGGATCGCCAACAGCGGCCAGGAAGGTCTTTCCGGCTCGACGATCCAGGTCTCACACCTCACCGACATGCAGGCCAACTCTCGAACCCTTTCCGCCATCAGTGGCTACATGGCTTTCTATCGAGCTGGCGAGACGTTGGTCGGCGAAAAAGGAAATCTCGAACGCATCACAAGTGTCCCCGTATCCTGTGGCTTCCTGCCAACTTTAGGCATCTCCCCCATCCGAGGAAGAAACTTTACCACTGAAGAGTGCCAGTGGAATGGCCCGGGCACGGCCCTCATCAGTCACGGTTACTGGATGCGCCGCTTCGCCGGCCGCAACGACATCGTCGGCTCGCAACTGCTCTTCGACGCAAAACAAGTCACCATCATCGGCATCCTCCCCGAAGCTTTTGACTTCGGTGCGCTATTCGCTCCAGGCGTAAAAGTGGAAGTACTCACACCCTTTCCGCTCACCAAAGAAACAGATCGCTGGGGCAACACAATGTCGGTCATTGGCCGCCTCGTCCCCGGTGCCTCTGTTCCCGCAGCGCAGGCCGAACTCACGGCGCTGGTGAACGCCAGCAGCAAAATCCAGGGCCGCAATGAATTCCGCCCCTTCGTCCAAAGCCTGCCCGAAAACATCAGCAGTTCCACACGTTCGCTCCTCTGGATCATAGCGGCGGCAGTGCTAGTGGTTATGGGCATCGTCTGCGCCAATCTCGCCAGCCTCCAACTCGCACGCGCAGCAGTGCGTCAAAAGGAATTCGCCATCAGAACCTCCCTCGGCGCCGGACGCCTCCGCCTCATCCGCCAGATGCTGGTAGAGTGCCTGCTGCTTACCTCGATTGGCTGCGCAATCGGAATCTGCCTTACCTTCCTCGGTACGGCCGCAATAGCCAGGCTCAACTCCATCCGAATTCCGATGCTGAGCCAGGTCAAAGTCGACATCGACACCATCATCTTTGCCCTCGCCATCGCAACACTCAGCTCGCTGGTCTTCGGGCTCCTGCCCGGTCTCCAGTTCAACTCCGGTGTCATCCATGACGCGCTCAAAGATTCAACACGCAGTGGCACCGCAGGCCATAAACAAACCTCGACACGCAACCTGCTCGTGATCGGAGAAGTAGGCTTCACGTGCCTGCTTCTGGTCTCAGCCGGATTACTCGTCCGTAGCATGCTCAACCTGATGGACGTCCATCTCGGCTTTGTTCCAGACCGCGCAGTCAGCATGCGAATCAACCTCGAAAACAACAGCCTCCCGCAAGCCCAGGAAATCCTTCGACGGGCACGAGAAATTCCCGGCGTTGAATTTGCCTCCCTCACCGACTCGATGCCATTCGGCAAAAACCGATCCTGGGGAATCGCCGATGCAACCAGGTCCAAACGTCGCGAAGATTGGGAACCCAGCTTTGTCAGAATCGTAAGCGACGGCTTCTTCAGCTCTCTCGGAATCCGCATCCTCGAAGGCCGCGATTTTACCGAGCGCGATCTCGCGAACACAGAACCAGTAGTAGTGATCAACCAGGCAGCCGCGAATCGTTTCTGGCCCGGCCAATCCGCCATTGGAAAGCGTGCCATTGCAGGGGGAGACACACCCAAACTGATCATTGGTGTCGTCGAAAATCTCCGCCACGTAAAGCTCGAAGAAAATTCCGGGCTGGAGTTCTACCTGTCCATGCGCCAAACCGAAGACCGCAACGGTGCCGAACTCGTCGTACGCTCCAGCACTCCAATTGCGACTCTCAACAGCTCCCTCAAACAGGCAATTTTGCCAATCGATCCCAGTGCCAATTCAACCGAAATCATCGAAGTGACGTCTCTAGTGAGCCGCGTATCATCGCCTCGCCGCATACTCCTGCTGAGTCTCGTCGGCTTCGCGCTCTTCGCGTTGTTACTAGCCTCGCTAGGCATCTACGCCCTGATTTCATACACCGTAGAACAACGGGCGAAAGAACTGGGCATCCGTCTGGCTCTTGGGGCAAAAAGTTCCACGCTCAAGATCGACGTACTGATCAACACCTTGCGTCTGGTTCTCACGGGGTCAGTTCTAGGTTGCCTTTGCGCAGTGCCCATAGCCTCAGCCATGAAGGGCCTGCTCTTTGGTGTTACTCCCCTCGATCCGCTCAGCTTCCTGGTCGCGGCA
>CANGVB010000385.1 GCA_947456995.1 Bryobacteraceae bacterium
CACACCCTCACCCTCGCCGGCTTCGCGGGCCAGCCCCGTCTCGGCGACGGCCCCTTCCTCCAAACAGTCCGCGACGCCGTCATCAAATACATCGGCGACAAGAACCTCAAACAACCCATGATCTTCGGCCACTCTCTCGGAGGCCACATGGCTCTCTGGATCGCAGCCGAAAACCCCAACCTCACCGGCCCCCTCGTCATCGTCGATTCCCTGCCCCACCTCGGCGCCATGATGTTCCCAGACCCTTCTTCACTCCGCAAGCAAGCCGAAGGCATGCGCATGATGATCGCCGCACAATCGAAAGAACAATATGGCAACTACATCAAAACCAGCGGCATGCTCAAGTCCATCGTCGGCGACAAAGGCCTCCCCGCCGTCACCGAATGGTCTCTGCAATCAGACCCCGTAGCCATCGCCAACGCCATGTTTGACCTCTACACCACAGACCTCAGCGATGCCGTCGCAAAGGTCAAATCCCGCACACTCGTCCTCGCCAGTTGGATCGGCTACAAAGACTTTTCAACCCGCGAGAAAACCTTCGAAGTTTACGAAACCCAATTCGTAAAGCTCCCCAACAAGACCATCAAGATGACCGACACCGCCAAGCACTTCATCATGCTCGACGACCCCGAATGGTATCTCATGCAGCTCGATACCTTCCTACAATAGGAGTCACCACCAATGTTAGGCCCCACCAACAAACGAAAGCTCTACTGGCTCTGTCAGTTGATTGGCTGGGGCCTCTATGCTGTCCTCAACGCCATGTTGATCAATACATACATGGCCTTGCCCTGGACAACCAACATTGGGCTCCTCTCCTACGGTGCTGCAGGAATCCTTGTAACCCACAACCTTCGTGCTCACATCCACCGCTCGAACCTGATGTCCAAATCCTGGCGCACCATCACCATTCAAGGCCTCTTCATGATCCTTGCAGGTGCCCTTTCCCTCACCGTACTCATGCAGCTCTGCTGGCTCCTTGTAGCCAGTCGCACTATGCCTGCAAGCAACTTCAACTTCTCATCCATCATCTTGGGCGTCTTCTTCAACATGACCTTTTTGATGCTCATCTGGCTACTGATCTACTTCACCGTCCATCTCATCTGGCGCTCCATCGCCCAACGCGAAGCCCAGCTTCAGGCCCTCCAGGCCCAGATCAATCCCCACTTCCTCTTCAACTCCCTCAACTCCCTCCGCGGCCTCATCCTCGAAAACCCCACCGCCGCGCAAGACGCCGTCACCCGCCTCTCGCAACTCATGCGTTACTCGTTAACCCAGTCCCGCCGCCCCACCGTGCCGCTGAGCGAAGAACTCGAAGCCGTTCGTGATTACCTCGCCATTGAAAAGATCCGCTTCGAAGAACGCCTCGAAATCGATTGGCAAATCGAAGCCGGTCTCGAGAAGATTGAAGTCCCGCCCATGTGCCTGCAAACCCTCGTTGAGAACGCCCTCAAGCATGGCATCGGCAAGGTCCAGATCGGCGCAAGCAGAACCTCGAGCGGCCTCAAGCTCGAAGTCACCAACCCCGGCAGCCTCGCTCCCTCAAAGGCTCAATCCACAAACACCGGCCTCGCCAACGTCCGCGAGCGCCTCCACCTCCTCCGCGGCCCACAAGCCAAACTCACTCTAAGCGAATCCGGCGGCCAGGTCCTCGCCACCATCGAGCTACCAACCACATGACCCGCAAAGCCATCCTCATCGACGACGAACGCCTCGCCCGCGTCGAGCTCCGCCGCCTCCTCACCAGCCACCCTCAAATCGAAATCGTCGCTGAAGCCGCAAACGTCGCTGAAGCAATCAAGCTCATCCACCAGCACCAGCCCCACCTGCTCTTCCTCGACATCCAGATGCCCGGCGCGACCGGCTTCGACCTCCTCGAACAACTCGACACCACCCCAGATGTCATCTTCACTACCGCCTATGACGAATACGCCCTCAAAGCCTTCGAAGTCTCCGCCCTCGACTATCTCCTAAAACCAATCGTCCCAGACCGACTCGCCCAGGCTCTAACCAAACTAAGCCCAGTTACAGAAGCCCCACTCGAACACCTCTTCGTCAAGGACGGAGACCGCTGCTGGTTCCTCAAACCGGCAGACCTCACCCTCCTCGAATCCGAAGGCAACTACACCCGCCTCTTCTTCCCGCAATCCGGCCCTATCCGCCCCCTGATCCTCAAATCCTTACAGTCCCTCGAAGACCGCCTACCCAAAGACATCTTCTTCCGCGCCAACCGCAAGCACCTGATCAATCTCAACCACATCGAAAGCGTCGCACTCAACCCAGCCGACAACCTCATAGCCACACTCAAAGGCAACCACGAGGTAGAACTCTCCCGCCGTCAATCCAACGTTTTTAAGTCAAGATTGAGCCTCTAAAGATCAACTGATTCTCAAAATGATTCAAGATCACTGATTTCAGTCGATAAAGAAATTAGGCGGAAGAATCGCTCTTTGGTTCATGCATTCCTTTTCTAAATACACGCTCGGTCAAAGAATATTGGTAACGGGCCTGATTTGCCTTACAGCGGTGGCGCTTGCCCCGACATACTTCATCTTGCAAGGCTTTTCACAAAGAATTTCATTTAGCAGCCTTGAACGCGATGGCATTACCTATCAACGGCCTCTGATGGCGCTGATGGACGGGTTAACAAAACACCAACTACTGACAAAACGCTTGAAGGAAGGTGACACGAGCCTTCAGTCCGAGCTCAATTCTCTTCAGGACGAAATTGAAAAAACGATAACCAGTCTTGAGCAAATCGATCAGAATCTCGCAGAGCGCTTACAATTCACCGCCGAAGGATTGTCTAAGCGAAATCGCTCCTCAGCGAACACTCACAATCTGCGCAGAGAATGGAACGATCTCAAATCTTCAACTCAAGCCCAGTCAATCTACAGCAGTCTTTCACAAACCATCCAAACCATGATCGTGCACGTCGGAGATACTTCGAATCTCATTCTCGATCCAGATTTGGACAGCTACTACCTGATGGATGCCTTGGTTGTTGCCATTCCCACAATCCAGCAAAGACTGGCAAATCTGGCAATAGATCCTCCCACAGGTGATGGCGCCATCCTCGCGCGTGCCACCAGAGCAACGCTCCTCAAAGAGATCGATATCAGCAGAGTGGACGCAGCCATCTCAACATCCATTGCAGAAGATGAAAACTTCCATGGCATGAGTCCTTCACTTGCTCCCTCTCTACAACCCTCCATCAAGGAATTCGACTCTTCCGTTTCCAACGTCTTGGCTCAATTGGACAATCCGTCCTCTTTGCCAGCTGAAATCGGAAAGGCATCAGGATCCGCACTAAATGCAAGCATGCGCCTATGGCAGGCCGGAGCCACTGAGCTCGATCGTCTCCTGGAATTAAGGGTGCAACACATCCAGAAAGAACGGCGCTACGCCATCACTTGGACCGTGATTTCGCTGCTGCTTTCAACATTGCTTGCAGTGTTTGTAATTCGGTCTGTCACAAAATCTTTGGCTGAGATTGTCCATGGCCTTTTTTCGCATGCGATGCGGATTGCATATGCAGCAAAAACGATGGCTGCATCGGCAGAAGACCTATCCATCCAGTCCACCAGGCAGTCTGAATCTATCGAGAACACTGCGGCTTCAAACGAAGAAATCGCCTCTATGACTACTGCCAATGCTGCATTGTCGCGCGAATCATCCCTTCGCATCGCCACTCTCGCCGTCCAAATCGAAGTGGCAAATGAAGCACTCGGCCACCTGACTCAAGCCATGAACGTCATCAGCGAATCCAGCAGCAAGAGTGGAAACATCGTTAAAGGCATCGACGAGATTGCCTTCCAAACCAACATTCTTGCTTTGAATGCAGCAATCGAGGCTGCGCGCGCCGGTGAGAGCGGCAAGGGCTTCTCAGTCGTGGCAGAAGAAGTCCGCAGACTTTCTCAAGGCTGCGCACAATCTGCTGCCAACGTGTCCAACACCATCCAGGAGTCCATCCTGAAAACCAGCGATGGCGTTGTTCGGCTGCAATCCCTGAGATCAGCAGTGGATATGGTAACCGAATGCACGACATCGATAAGGAATTTGGTAGATCAGGTTAGTGCTGGAAATTCAGAGCAAAGCTCCCGCTTCTCCTTGGTTACAACCGAACTGCACCAAATGAATGCCTCCACAAACAACATGGCTCACAGTGCTGTTCTTGCTGCGCAAGCCAGCAAGACCTTATGGGATGACTCTGTATCCTTGCAATCGATGGCCACAAGCCTGAATCAACTTGTCACCCGCAATTAGGCCTACTGCATCCGTGCTCCAGGCAAGGTCCCGGGCTTCCATTCATCAGAAGCAAGTCCGTTCAAATCAAAGATCGCCTTTCCCGCCCGAATCGTCAGTTCAGTAGTCAGCCGCTGGTCCCCCATCACCTTCTGCTTCCGATTGTCGAGATAACCAAACTTGCCCTTCTCCAGCTTCAGCACTGCCACATCAGCCTCAGCACCCACAGTCAAAGTCCCAAGCTCCTTACGGTGAATCGCCTTCGCCGCCTCCACCGTCGACATCCGGATCACATCCTTCAGCGGCACCCCATGAATCAAAAACTTCGACATCACATTGTTGAAGTCCTTCATCCCGTCCATCCAGCTCCGCAGGTGTA
>CANGVB010000386.1 GCA_947456995.1 Bryobacteraceae bacterium
AACCCCTCATCCGGCAGCCCCCAAGCCTCCTCCACAATCCTAACCAGCTTCTCCCCGCCAGCCTTACCCTGATCCACCAGCCGCTTCACCACATTCGGATACCACCGCCGCGTCTTCCCATCCGCCAGCAACTCATCCATCAATGGCACCTGCCCCGCAAAAGTCCCCTTCGACAATCGCCCCACCAACGCATCCAGTTGCTGGGTAACCGGCCGCTTCTCCAAGCGCTGCTCCGACAACATCCGCTGCAGCATCGCATTCCGAATCCGCTCACCCACCCCGGTCCTCTGCTTCTCAGACCAGTTAAAGTAAGAAAAATCCACCACCCGCGAGTCCAGAATCAGCCGCGCCAGTCGCTCCCGGTCTCCAACCTCAAATCCCTCCTCCCGCACCAGCTTGTAATAGTCCCCCACCAGCGCAACCGCCGCATTCGATCCCCCCGGCTCATCCAAAGCCTTATCCAGCCTCCGCCGCACCGATGTCTCGTCCAACCCACGCAACGGCGCAAGATCAAGCGTCGTCAACCGCTTCAGCATCGCCAGCCGCTCCAGCTTCCGCTCATCAAAATACTCCGATTTCCTCCCCCATCTCCACCCGCGAAACCCCATCCCACTAGGAATCGGGTCGAGATACAGCGGCACCCGCAACGGCGCAGCCCCCCGCACCGTCTCCCGTGCCACCACCCGATCCCCCACCCGCAACTCAACACCCTTCATCCACGGCACCCCAGGCCACAATCGCAAAGCCGATTCCATGGTCCCCAGCGTCTCGTCCACCCAGCGAATCCGCAAATCCCCCCGCGACGCCTCTGCCTCCTCCCCCATCAAACACTCTTCCCCGGCAATCCGTACTCGAACCGCCCGCGCCACCTCCTCCGCCCCGCTACTACTCCAGCTATAGCCACGCGACTCCTTCAGCCCCCGCATCAGCTCCGCATCCAACATGCAATTATCCCGGGCAATCCAGTAAACCATCGGCCCGCTATTCTTGCTTTTCCTGGCAACAGGCTCCTCCTCAAGACTCCGCACCATCACCTTCTTCGCAACATCGTTATAGAGCAGCAACTGGCAAAGCTCATCGCAGTCCCGCCGGCTCAGACTCTGCTTCGGCTTCTCAATAACAATCAGCCCCCTTGGGCCCCCAATCGTCTCCTGAGGCACCACATCCCGACCCGCCGCCTCCACCAGCCATTGCGAAGTCTGCAAGTTAAAGTATTGTGGCAACCCAACCCCAACCAGCCCCACCGCCACCGCCCCAGCCACACTAGCCAGCACCACTCCCCTGCTCCGCAATCCAAACCAAACTGCAGAAAACAAAGCCAGATAGAAGAAAACGGTCGGCATCAACGACAGAATCACACCCGGCAAGATTAGAAAGATATAACCAATCACGATCAGATCCGGCACAGCCAGAACTACAATCGAAACGCCCCCACTCAACAAAAGCGCCAACTTCAGAAACGCAGCCATCCCCGTCTATCGGCAAAAGCGCGAAAGCAAATCGCCCTCAATTGCAATTCCAGCAAAAAAACTTTCTCTACCCCTGAGCCAGTTTTCCCGCACTTCGCCCATGTAGGGTTAAGCCGCCAAGACCGGCGGAATCAAGAATCGTTTCGGAGGGAATATGAATTTCACAACTAAGATTTCGGTGCTCCTATTGGCCAGCAGTGCATTGGCCATCGCTGCACCCTTTACCAATGGAAGCTTTGAGTCTCCAGGTACAAGTACCGCTTTTGCTCTTCCCAATGGCAGTACATCCGTTTCGGGATGGACTTACACTGGCTCGAACAACAATGTATTCTACACAGCCTCAAATACCTTCGGCATCCTTGCCGGGGCAGGTAATCTCTACATCACTTTCGGAGGCAATGGCACCGGCGGCGGGGTCATGTCGCAAACTTTCGATACGATCTCTGGAACCACCTACAACGTAAATTACCTCGTCACTACCCAGCAAGGAAATGTGAATTCGCCTTTTCAAACCAACAGCGTCCAGGCATTTGATGGAGTCAACCTCCTGGCAGGCGTAGCCAATAGCCTTGGCATGGCCAATGGCACCTGGGTAAACGGGACACAACTCACCTTTATCGCTACATCTTCCTCCACTACGCTTCGCTTTACCGACACGAATCTCCCAGGTACTTTTATTAATGTCAATTGGGGCCTCGACAACGTAAGCGTCAACGCCGTCGCCGACAACGGCAACGCCGTTCCCGAACCCGCAACCTACGCCCTCGTACTGGCTTCTCTGGGAGCAATCGCCTTCCACCGCCGTAAGCGCTAACATCCAGCACTCATTCGTTATACTTGAGCTTTCGTCAAATCCGAAAGCTCAAGTATGTCCAGGCAAAACGATGACCTCACCATACAGTTACAGCAGTGGGCACAGGGTCATGCAGAGATAGCAGATACCCTCATCCCAGCCGTTTACGCCGAGCTTCGTCGTATGGCCGGATCTGCTCTCAAGCACGAAAACAACTCTCCACCCACCGCCGCAACTTCGCTGGTACATGATCTCTTCTTACGCCTGGCCAATGAAAGACAAATCGCTTGGCAAAACCGCGCTCACTTCTTTGGCATCGCCGCCCGTATGATGCGGCAACTCCTGGTAGCCCGGGCTCGTAACAGAAATGCCCTCAAGCGCGGAGGCGGCCAGCAAGCCAGCCAACTCGATGACGAACATACACCCAGCCGCGACTGGCTCGAACCAGAAGAACTAATCGAGCTCAATCGCGCACTGGAAGAACTCGAAAGCCTCGATGCCCAAAAAGCCCGCATCGTGGAATACCGCTTCTTTGCAGGGCTTTCGATTGAAGAGACGGCAGAGGCAATGAGCCTCTCACCCGCCACCGTCAAGCGGCACTGGGAATTCGCCCGCCGCTGGCTGCACCATAAGGTTTCTGGGGCGGGAGAACAACTAAAAGAACTATAGAAAAACCACATCGCAAGATTCAGCCAACAGATGACTCCCACGCAATTTCGAGAAATCGAGGATCTTCTCTCCCACTCGGAGCATTTGTCCGCAGCGGAACGCCAGCTTTGGATCCAGCAGCACTCCAGCAGTCCAGAACTAGCCGCTGCCTCCCTCGCATTACTGGCGGACGATCCCCCCGAACAATTCCTGCAGCTCTCCCTGCCAGAAACCCAGAACTTCGCCTTTTCATCCTCATCCTCCCCGGGAGACAAGATCGGCCCCTGGCGCCTCGGCAGCAAAATCGGCCGCGGCGGCATGGGCACCGTCTTCCTTGCCAGCCGCGAAGACGGGGTCTTCCAACAAACCGCCGCCATTAAAGTTCTCGATGGCCTGCAAAGAAACTCCGTCGATAGGCGCTTCCGCCGGGAAAGCAGCGTCCTGGCCCGCCTCAATCACCCCAACATCGTCAGACTCCTCGACGCCGGCCTTACCCCCGACGGCATTGCCTGGATGGCCCTGGAATTCGTCAATGGCATCCCCTGTACCGATTGGGCTGCCATGCAAGGCCGTCGCCACTCAGACCTCCTCGCTCTCTTCCTTCAGATTTGCGCCGCCGTACAAAGCGCACACTCACAATTGGTCGTTCACCGCGATCTAAAGCCATCCAATGTCCTGGTCGACGCCTCTGGCACCCCTCACGTTCTCGACTTTGGTGAGGCACACCAATTGGGCAATCCCGCCGGCCACACCGCCACCATCGCCCCCGGCCTCACGCTGAATTATGCCAGCCCGGCACAAATCCTCGGCCAGCCAGCCACCACCACCGATGACATCTATTCGCTAGGCGTTCTCCTCCACCACATGCTCACCGGCACCCTGCCACACACCCGCGACAGCATGACCTTGCCCGAACTGATTCACCAGGCAGAATCAGCTGGCCCCCCGCCGCCAGACACCACTTTGCCTCGCGATCTGGCCTCAATCCTCAACAAGGCAATCGCCCACGATGCCGGGCTCCGCTACCCGTCGGTCGATGCCCTGGTAGCCGATATCGAACGATACCAGCGAGGTTATCCCGTAAAGGCCCGTCCCCCTGGGCTAGCCCTCCGGGCTCTCAAGTTTTTGCGTCGAAACCGCATCGGCCTCGCCGCTGCCGCCTTGGCCTTGGTCTTGCTAGCCAGCGGAGTTGCCATGGTTTGGCGCTCCGCACTCGAGGCCGAGCGCCAGCGAAGCATCGCAGAACAAACAGCCGCTCGCGAATCCATCGCCCTCCAGGCCGCCTCCCGCAGCGCCGCCGCAGCCCAGGCAAGCCTCAAAGAAGCCCGCACCCGTTTTAGCGATGTCCGCGCTCTCGCCGCCACCTTGTTATTCAAGCTGGAACCAGAAGCCCGAAAAGTCCCGGGCAACACTGCCTTTCGCAAACAGTTGATCGCTGAAGCCGCCACCTACTATGAAAATCTCTCACTCAGCCTGAAAGGAGTAGCCGGCGAAGAAGAAATCTGGAAAGAGATTGCAAATGCCTGGCAACGCCTCGGCAGCATCCAGGGCGATGGGGTAGCTACCTGGAATCTGGGCGATTCCAGTGGCGCACTTCTCAGTTACCGGCGAGCTTTGGCCGCACAGGAAACGCGCCTTCGTTCGCGTCCTTCCGATATCGAAATCCTCTGCGATGTCGAAGATGCCCGTATCACGCTTGCCACC
>CANGVB010000387.1 GCA_947456995.1 Bryobacteraceae bacterium
GGGCTGGCGGCAGTGCAATCGGTTGAAAAGTGGGGCTTTATCGACAAGAATGGCCACTGGCGGATTAACCCGCTTTACGAGGATTGCGCCGATTTTTCAGAGGGGCTGGCGGCGGTACGTTGGTATGGGCGGTGGGGCTTTATTGATTCACAAGGGGCTTTTGCGATTCCACCACGCTACCAGGAAGCGCGGAGTTTTACCGATGGCTGGGCTGATGTTAGGCTGGGCGCGCGGTGGGGTAAGGTAAATCCGGCGGGCGAGCTGGTTTTTGACCCGACCGGCAGCGGGCACCACATTTCCTGATCTCCCCAAAAGAAAAGACCGCCCAAGCAAGGGCGGTCCAAGTACTCCTAAGGAGAGGGGAAACTGACTGACTATTGAATGTTGGGGTTAGAAGAGCCGCTGGTGCGGAATTCGTATTGCTGAATTTCAAGCGCTGCCTTGCCGTCTTCGCAACGAACAACGCGTCCGCGGGCAACGAGCTTGAGGGCAGTCTTGTTGTTCAATTGGGCAGGCCAGTTGATGGCCACTTCCACACGTTTGCCAGGGATCAGGAAGTGCTCAGAGGTGAACAAAACACCCGAACTGCTCATGTTGACCGTCTTGCCTGAACCCGCTTCATCCGCGCTGCGCTTTGACAAAACTTTGTAGCGAACCTCTCGCTCGATCGGAAACCGATCTGAGGCCCGACGATCACTCGCGTCCTTGACGCCTCGACTGCTGCTTTGCATTCCAAACACTATGTTGTTCTCCTGACACTGTTAGGATGCGCCATAAGGCGAAAATCCTCAATCCCCTGTTGGGTCTAATTTTACTGAGTACAAAGGTACTAATTTTGTCTGGTTTAGAATGCTATCTATGCAACTCTCACCGAGCCGATACACATTCTTATTCGTCTTTTCTTTGCTTTTGACTCCCGGATTGATGTTTGCCGAGAAAAAAGCAGTGCTTCCCCTAGGTGCTTCTACTGCTGGGCCCTATTCGCCGGGAATCCTTTCTAATGGCACTCTTTACGTGGCAGGCCAGATTGGCCGGGACGCAAAGGGCAATATCCCTGACAATTTTGAAGAGGAAGTAAAAGCTTGCCTCGACAATATCGATCGAATTCTGAAAGAAGCTGGCGTCACTCCTGCGAGCGCCGTTGCCGTTCAGGTTTATTTGACCGACATGGATCTTTTCGACCGCATGAATAAAGTCTACATGACATATTTCCCGGAGCCACGCCCGGCACGCACGACAGTGGGTGTTGCAAAGCTGGTGGGCAAGTCGCGGATTGAGATCACCGTAACGGCCGACGCGACGGGCGCTAAGAAGAAGTAGCAGCTTCGCGGCGCTTCTTCCACTCTTCGAGTCTTTCGCGAATTTTAGCTTCGACGCCGCGGTTGGTTGGGTGGTAAAACTCCGTCCCCTCCAGCCCTGGCGGCAAACACTTCATGCCCACCACTGCGTCTGCGCTTTGGTGGGCATGCTGGTATCCGGTGCCATAACCAAGCTCTTTCATCAGGCGGGTGGGAGCATTGCGGAGTTGCATGGGGACGGGCTCGGCCAGGCGCTCTCTGGCGGCAGCCTGGGCGGCCTTGAGGGCCTGATAGGCTGCATCGCTTTTGGCCGCCATGGCGAGGTAGATCGTGATCTGGGCGAGGGCCTGATCGCCTTCGGGCTCGCCGAGAAAATGCACAGTCTGCTGGCAGGCGATGGCCTGTTCGACTGCGCGCGGGTCAGCCAGGCCAATGTCTTCGACGGCCATGCGTACGAGGCGCCGAGCGAGATACATGCGGTCTTCACCTGATTCGAGCATTCGGGCCAGCCAGTAGATGGCGGCGTCGGGGTCGCTCGAGCGGACGCTTTTGTGCAGGGCGCTTACGAGGTTGTAGTGTTCTTCGCCGCTCTTGTCATAGAGCAGCATCTTACGCTCGAGAACGCCTTCGAGGCTGGTTTGCGTGATGCGGCCGTTTTCTGCGACAGAGCCGGCCATCTCGACGAGGTTGAGCGCATTGCGGGCATCGCCGTTGACGAAGCTGGCGATCATTTCGGGCACCTGATCGTCTGCCTCGACGCCCATTTCCTTTAGGCCGCGAGTTACCAGTTCGGCCAGTTCTTCGATCGACAGCCCGCGGAGGGTAAAGACCTTGGCCCTGCTGAGCAATGCACCATTGACTTCAAAGCTGGGGTTTTCGGTGGTGGCCCCGATCAGGACGATGTCGCCCCGCTCGACGTAGGGGAGGAAGGCATCCTGTTGCGCCTTGTTGAAGCGGTGGATTTCGTCGACAAAAACTACTGTGCGGCGACCGTAGCGGAGGTTCTTTTCGGCCTCGGCCATGACGGTCTTGATCTCTTTGATGCCACTCAGGACGGCACTGAAGGGGATGAAGTCGGCCTTGGATTCTTTGGCGAGGAGGCGGGCGATGGTGGTTTTGCCTACGCCTGGAGGGCCCCAGAGGATCATGCTTTTGAGCTTGTCTTTGTCGACCATCGTACGGATGGGACGGCCCGGGGCGAGCAGATGCCGCTGGCCTACTACGTCTTCGAGGCGCTCCGGGCGCAAGCGTTCGGCTAGCGGCCGGGTTGCGGCCCCTAAATCTTGCGCTGGCGGGGCGTCGCCAAAGAGGCTGCTCATTCGGCCTCGCCCCGTTGGCGGGCCGCTTCATAGAGAAAGACGGCGGCGGCGATGGCGGCATTGAGGCTTTCAACGCCCTGGGTGGGGATGCGGACGGGCTGTGTTGCCTTGCGTACGGCTTCGCTGAGGCCCTGGCCTTCGCTGCCGATCACGATTGCGCAGGGGCCACGCCAGTCTACGTCTTTAGCGAGTTTGCCGGCATCGCCCGCGTCGCCTGCGGCACCGTAAAGGGTGAGCTTCAGTTCGCTCAATTCGCCGCGAAAGACGGGGAGGCGAAAAATACTGCCCGAGGAAGCGCGCAGAAGTTTGGGATTGGCGAAGTCGACTGTGCCGCGCAGGGCGAAAAGGGCGGTGGCGCCGAAGGCTTCGGCCGAGCGGATGATGGTGCCGGCATTGCCGGGGTCCTGCACGCTGTCGAGGGCGACGATGAGGGGGTTGCCCTCAAAAAGCATCTTGCGATCCCACTGGGGCGCGCGTACGAGCGCCATGATGCCCTGGGGAGTTTCCATGCTGGAGAGATCGCGATAGACGGAGTCTGGGAGTTCGAGGATACGGTCGGCTACTGCGCCAACGCCGGAGAGTCCTTGTGCGGTGCCGATGATGGCTTCAATCTTCATTCCACTGGTGAGAGCTTCTTCGAGGAGGTGAAATCCCTCTGCCACGAGGCAGCCGTCTTCTGTGGCTGTCCCCTTCTGGATGGCCCTCTTTACGACTTTCATAAGAGGGTTCTGTAAACTCGAAATCCGCTCGATGCGCGATACGTCCATAGCTTCAGTAGACTAAATTCAAGCCAGTTGAAGAAATTTTTGTCCATTGTCGCCGCAATTTTTCTGGCGATCTGGGTCTACCAGGTCGCGCAAATCACCATTGCTGTGCGTCATCAGGCTCAATTGGATGAGGCGCGGCCAGCGGATGTGATTGTGGTGCTGGGTGCCGCGGAATACAATGGCAGGCCGTCGCCGGTGTTTAAAAGCCGTCTTGACCATGCCTACGATTTGTTTCAGCGGAAGCTGGCGCCGCGTTTGCTGACCACTGGCGGCTCAGGCGGTGAACTTGTCCATACGGAGGCCGAAGTGGGCCGACAGTACCTGGCGGGGAAGGGCATTCCGGTAGAGACGATCTATATCGAACCGGAAGGGGCCACGACGGCGCAATCGACCGCAGCCAGCGCTGAAATCATCAAACGAATGGGATGGAATACCTGCATTCTGGTGAGCGATGGCTACCATCTTTTTCGCGCCAAGCGTATGATGAGCTCCTACGGACTCGATTGTGTGGGCTCGCCACGACAGGCCAAGGAGTTATCTTCTTTCCAGACTGGCTGGCTTTATTTGAGGCAGGCTGTAGGCTACTCGCTTTTTGATCTCGGCCTACGCTTTTAGCGCGCGGGCGCTGATTTTTCGAAATTTCACCGGGCCGTGGTCACCCTGAATCATGATTGGGCCTTTGGGGGCTTCCGGGAGGTTCATGGCAGACCGGGTGGGGCCTTCGCACTCGACGTTTTCCTGCACTAATTGCCCGTTGTAGATGACCTTCAGGAATTTCGCATTTTCGATTTTCTTACCATCTTTGAAGCGCGGGGCGCGGAAGGAGATCTGGTAGGTCTGCCACTCGCCGGGGGCTTTGGACGCATTCACGCGGGCGACGCTGCCGCCGACGGGTTTGTTATCGATCCAGCGGTGATAGATCGAGCCGCCGTCCTGGGTGCCGATCTTGCTTGCACCGAAGCTGTCAAAGATCTGCACTTCGTAGAGGCCGTTCAGGTAGATGCCTGAGTTGGAGCCCTTGGGGATTTGGAACTCTACGTCGAGCTCGACATCGCCGAACTGAGCCACCGAAACAATGTTGTTCACCTTGCCGGCCGGGCCATTGGCGAGGAGGCCAGCTTCGACGGTCCATTGCTGGGGCTTGCCGTCCTGCGGGACCCAGCCCTTGAGGGTTTTGCCGTCAAAAAGCGATTTGCTGCTGGCGCCCAAAAGAGGGGCGGCA
>CANGVB010000388.1 GCA_947456995.1 Bryobacteraceae bacterium
AAGCTTTATGATTTGCTGTTGCAGATGAAGCCATCGCCGATTGTGGCGTTAAACCGGGCGGTTGCTGTCGCGATGGTGCAGGGGCCGGGGACTGCGCTTGAAATCATAGAGGCGCTGAGGGCGGATGGATCTCTCGAAAACTACCACCTCTTGTATGCAGCCAAGGCAGACCTGTTGCGTCGTGAGGGTGCCAACGAAGAGGCGATTCTGGCCTACCAACAGGCGCTGACGCTGGTGAGCAACGAGACTGAGCGTCGCTATTTACAGCGCCGCTTGCAAGAGGTACTAGGGGTGGTGCTTGGGTTCGTATTGGCAGAAGGGGTCTGAGGCCAAAGGGTCGCCGGTTGCTTCGTAAGCTCTGGCGCGTGAGCCACCGCAGAGCGTGTGGTACTCGCAGTAGCCGCAGCGGCCTTCAAACTGGGTGGGGTCGTGGAGGGATTGAAAGAGCGGTGAGTCGCGGTAGATGTCTACCAGGCGGTCTCGCTTGATGTTGCCGGCTGCCAGAGGTAGAAAGCCGGCAGGGCAGATCTCGCCGCTTTGCGAGACGAAGACGACGCCGTGGCCATCGCGGATACCGAAGCCGCGGGTTGAGTTGCTGCGCATGATCTGTTCGCCAGTCATCCCTTCGGCGCGCATGGCATCAAGGGCCACGCGGCGATAGGAGGGGGCCTCGGTGGTGGCAACGATGAAGGGTGCGGTCTTGGCCGTCTCGTAGGCCCAGTGCATCATGCGCTCGCCTTCGTCTGGGGAGAGAGGGTCGAGCACTTTGCCGCGGCCTACGGAGATCAGAAAGAAGAGACTCCAGCGGGCCGGGGTGAAGGGCTTGAGAAGTTCGTAGATGGCGGGTATGTCGGGGGCGGTTTCTTCTGAGACGAGCGTGTTGACTTGCAGGGGGAGGTCCAGTTCCTGGGCCCAACGCATGGCTTCGAGGGTGCGGGCAAAGGTGCCGGGTACGCCGCGTATGGAATCGTGGCGGCTGGCAGAAGAGCCGTCGAGGCTGAGCCCAAGACCGGTGACTCCGTGGGTCTTCAGCTTGGCAAGGGTTTCTTTCTGGAGTGCGGGGGTTGCGGCGGGCGTTATGGAGGTTTCGATGCCGAGCCGGTGCGCCTCGTCGATCAACTGGTAGAGGTCTGGACGTTCCAGCGGGTCGCCACCGGTAAGGATTAGATGTGGCATCGGGCTGCCGAAATCGGGGATCTGGCGGAGGAAGGCCAAGCCATCTTCATAAGACAGTTGATCCGGATGTGCTGAAGGCAAGGCCTCCGCGCGGCAATGGCGGCACGCAAGCGCACAAGCCTGTGTCATCTCCCAGTAAATGTTCATTGGGGTGTGAGAGAAGTCGCGCGGGGCGTGTCGCATGCTTACAGCCTACTGAAGTTAAGTCTCAGATTCCAGCGGGCTGGCGTATCATAGTTCGATAATTAAGCCTTTCTTCATGCTCAAAATTACTTGCTGGATTCTTCTGGTTCTCATCGCCTTGCCAGTGGGCCTTGTGGCGCAAGCTTCAACCGAGTTGGGGCTGCCGATCTTGCGCACTTATGTGCCTCGGGATATCGATGTTTCCCGTCAAATCTGGAATATTTTGCAGGATCGTCGCGGTGTGCTTTACTTTGCCGCCACACGAGGGATCTTTGAGTATGACGGGGCAAACTGGCGCAAGATCAGGATCTCTTCGAATGTTGTCCGTTCGCTGGCTCAAGATGCGGATGGCAAGATCTGGATGGGGGCCAATGGAAGTTTTGGCACTCTCGAGCCCGATCGTAATGGATCGATGAAGTATCTGCCGCTGACAGAGAAGATTCCGGCTGAACACCGGGATTTCACGGATATTTGGCAAGTTCTTCTGACACCCAAGGCAAAGTACTTCCGCTCCTATCAGCGGCTCTTCCGCTGGGACGGACAACGGATGCAGGTGTGGGTGTCAAAGTCGCGATTTGAAGCCCTTTCTGAAGTGCGCGGACGCATTTACACAGCTCAGGGCGGGATTGGACTGCAGGAGATTGTGGGCGACGAATTGCGCAATTCGCCGGGGGGTGAGGCCTATAAGAGTTCATCCAAACTCTTTCTCCATGCTTACGACGAGCGCAGAATTCTGATCTCTGCCCGCAACGGCAAACTCAGTCTCTATGACGGGGAAAAGTCAACGCTTTTTCCAACCCAGGCGGATGCCTATCTGGAGAAAAACGATCTCTATGTTTCGGTGCTGCTTCCCGATGGCGGCTTCTGCCTGACTACACTTCGTGGCGGTGCAGTGATCATCGATCATGATGGCCGGCTGCGGCGGACTATTGATAAAGAAACCGGTCTCGTCGATGGAAACGTTTTAAGCGCCATGATGGATCGGGATGGTGCTCTTTGGTTGGGCATGGGTGGCGGTATTGCAAGGGTAGATGTTGGTTCACAGGTTTCAATTTTCTCGATAGGCATTCCGGCTGGCCTGACCCGTCACGAGGGGACGCTGTATTTGGCCTCGGCTAATGGCGGCATTCCTTTGTCGAAGCTGGTTAGTGATCCAGCTAGCGGAGTAGCGAAGCTGCAGACGATTCCAGCCAAGTTCAACCAGGCCTGGACCCTGCTCTCCTTTAAGGACCCTGCAGCAAAGGTGCCGCCACAATTGCTTCTTGCCTCAGGTAACGGGGTAATGAAGATTGAGGGCGACAAGATTTCTGCTTTGATCGCTGGGCTCGAAGGCGTTACGCAGGCAGCCAATGGCCTGCGTTTGTCTCGTAAGGATCCGAACCGGATTTTTGTCAGTCATCTTGGTGGCTATTCTTCCATTCGTTGGGAAGACGGCAAGTGGAAGGATGAGGGGCGCGTACCAAACTTTTCAGTGGGACTTGGAATGGGTGCTGAAGATTCTGAAGGCAATTTCTGGGTGAATGCAGGGCCAGGAGAAGTGGCAAGGATTGAGGTGCCCGCTACGGGTATGGGTGAGGCAAAGGTGTTTCGGTTGGGGGCCAAGGAAGGAATCGAACCGGGCCTGCACATATTTACGCAAGTTGCGGGAGAGGTATTCAGTATTGCCGCAGATTCGCAGAATACCCTGCGTTGGGATCGGAAGAGTCAAAAATTTATCCCTGATGCACGCTTCGTTTTGCCCCTGAAGGATGCCGCTCAAATTAACTTTATTGAGCTGCCCAACGGGAATGTTTTCTCCGGTAGTAAATCGCTTACCAGCCAGCGCTTCGGAATGTTTCGCCGCAATGCGGACGGCAGTTTCCGTCTGGAGGAAGAGCCGTTTCGCCGCTTGTCTTCAGGAGCAGCCGGTTCGCTGTTTGAGGATCCGGATGGAGTGCTTTGGACTGGCTCGGCGGAGCAATTGATTCGTTTTGATCCACGAGCTAAGGCCGCTGGAGTGCAGTCGTTCTCAACGCTGGTAAGGCGGGTGAGTACGGGTACGGATGACGTTGTTTATGGCGGGGCTGGAATATTGAAGCCGAGCCTGGCACCCAACCGCAACTCGTTGCTCTTTGAATTTGCCGCTACCGTTTATGGCGACGAAGATGCAACCAATTACCAGTACCACCTGGATGGTGCCGACAAAGATTGGTCTGCCTGGGCTGTGCAGAAAGAGGCGAGATATAGCGGGCTGGCGCCGGGGTCTTATCGCTTTCATGTACGCTCACGTGCGCTGGACGGGCGGTTGGGCGAAGAAGGTGTTTTTGAGTTTGTGATAGAGGCTCCCTGGTATCGCACCAATCTTGCCTACGGGGTTTATGGATTGATGCTGCTGTTGCTGGCACTGGGGGCTCGTCATCTGGTGGTTCGGCATGAGCGCGAGAAAGCGAGCCGCGAGACGGCTGAGCTTGAGGCTCAAGCTAAGGTGCTGGAAGCTACAGTGGCCGAGCGTACAAAGGAAATTCGCACGCAAGCAGATGAGATTGCAGCTCAGAAGGACAATATCGAATTGCTGAGCGATATCGGTAAGGAGATTACCGCGTCGCTGGACCTCGACACGATTCTGTTCAAGCTCTATGAGTGCGTCAACAAGATTGTGGATGCGAGTGTCTTTGGGGTGGGCCTGTATCGACCGGAAGAGAAGCTGATCGAGTACAGCCTCGCGATTGAAAACGGGAAGCGTTATGCGCCGTATTCACGAAGCACCGAAGACAAGAATCAGTTTGCGGTGTGGTGTATTGAGAACCGCAAACCAGTGCTGCTGAACGATGTCGAGAAGGAGTACCGCAGCTACATCGCGGAGTATCAGCATGGGGCGCGAGCGCTTGAAGATGGCAGCTTTGCGCAGGCCCCGGCTTCGATGATTTACTTGCCGCTGATTGCGCAAGACCGCGTCCTGGGTGTCTTGAGCCTACAGAGCTTCAAGAAGAATGCTTACACCGAGGAGCATCTTTCGCTCTTGCAGAATCTGGCGTCTTACACGACGATTGCGCTCGACAATGCCGGTGCCTACAGGCTGGTGAATGAGCGGGAGCACGAGATCAGCGAGCGGGCCAATGAGCTGGCGACGATCAACCGGATCACGCAGGCGCTATCGACGCAACTGGATATGCAGGGCCTGATTCAGTTGGTGGGCGAGCAGGTGCGTGATGTATTTCATGCCGAGATTGCTTATGTGTCGCTGCTGGACCGGGCGACGATGATGC
>CANGVB010000389.1 GCA_947456995.1 Bryobacteraceae bacterium
ACGAGCTTGCCTACCGGATGCAGGCAGAAGCTCCTGATGTTGTGGATTTGAGCAAAGAGAGCGAGGCTACCAAGAAGCTCTACGGGATTGGTGAAGCAATGACAGACGACTTCGGCCGTAAGTGTCTGCTGGCTCGCCGACTGGTGGAGCGTGGTGTGCGCTTTGTACAGCTTTACTCTGGCACCAATCTTGGCGATGACTGGGATGACGCCCACAACGATCTTCTGGGCAGCCATAACAAGATGGCGAAGAAGAGCGATCAACCCATAGCTGGACTGCTGGCCGATCTTGAAGGGCGTGGGCTGCTCGATTCGACGCTGGTGGTGTGGTCAACCGAGTTTGGCAGGACTCCGCTTGCCGAGGGTAAGAATGGCCGTGACCATCATCCCTATGGATTCTCGATGTGGATGGCTGGTGCGGGGATTCGTGGTGGGCGTGCTCTTGGAGCTACCGACGAATTTGGTCTAAGAGCGGTCGAAGATCGTAAGGATGTGCACGACATGCACGCTACGATTTTCCGCATGCTGGGCTTGGATCACACTAAGGTGACATATCGGTTTCAGGGGCGAGACCAACGTCTGACTGATGTTCACGGCGAAGGGGAGTTTACTTCCTGGCTGACGGAGAAGGCTTAACAGGCTTCTTCTGATTCGCCGTTGGCTTGGAAGAAGATGGCCGTGCCGGGGCACGCTTGGTTGCGGTTGGCTTTGCTTTTGATCGGGTGACCCGCACCGGGGCCGAACGTGTAGCCTTGCCCTTTACTGCCGTTGTGCGCGTAGGCTTTGGCTTGGCTACCATTTGCGGAACCACTGCATAGGAAACGTTGCCAAACTTCGGGTTGGCCTGCTCCATTGATTCCAGACCCACGTGATACTGACGCGCTACCGTTTCCAGTGTGTCGCGCTCCTGGAGGCGGTGCAGGCGCCAGGTATCGCGCTTGTCTGCCGGAACCAGATTCAAGGCTGAGGAAACTTCGGCACCAGAGTTCTTAGGGACACGCAGGAAATAACCTGTCGGCACTATGTTGCGCAGTACAGCGGGGTTCATGTCCTGCAGGGTGGTAACGGGCACCTGGGCCGCGTCGGCCGCAAGCTGAAGGCTGGTGTTGGAATAGACTTCGATCGTGTCGTAATCCAGTGGAGTCTCAAGTTCGAGGTCGGCCAGCCCATAATCGACAGGATTCTTCATGATGATGGTGAGGGCCAGAATGATCGGGACGTAGTTGGTGGTTTCGATGGGCACTGCATGGCGGTTGCGGAGTTCCCAATAGTCGGCATAAGCAGTTTTTTGAACTGCACGATCAACGCAGCCGGGGCCGCAATTGTAGGCAGCGAGGGCCAAGTGCCAATCGCCAAATTCTTCATACAAATCGCGAAGGTGTCTTGCTGCAGCTCGTGTCGACTTTTCGGGATCGAGACGGTCGTCTGTCCAGGGGCCTTGAGTGAGGCCGTAGGTTTGGCCAGTGGCCTTAATGAATTGCCACATTCCGACGGCGGCTTTATAAGAGACCGCTCTTGGGAGAAAGCCAGATTCGGCCTGAGCGAGATAAATCAATTCTGCGGGGACTCCCTCTTCAGCCAGAATTCGAAAGATCATGGGCCGATAACGACCGGAGCGTTTGAGTGCGTATTCGAGAGTTTTACGACCCTTGCCATTGGCGAAGTAATTGATGTAGCCAAGAACGGTATCGTTGACGACGAGGGGAAGCTGAGAAGTGGTGCTCTGAATCTCTTTCTGGACCTTGGTTTTCATGCGCGGATCGACGGGGAAGGTGAGTTCTCGAATGTCATCGAGTGGCGACTTGTCAAAACGCACATCGTCGAGGCTGCGGGCAGCCCCGAGGGATTCCAGATCAATCGTGTAGATTTCTTCGGCGAGGTTTTGGATGAAGCGGTCTATCGCATCCCGGTCTGGATCATTTTCAGGGGTTTCAAGAAGATGATCGATGGCGCGATCAAAGAGACGCCTTGCTTCATTTGCGTCACCAGTGGCAATGGCAGCACGGCCCTCACTCACCCATGCCTCGGCCTGCTTGACGCGGGGATGGTTCGCAATCGCCGCTAAAGGGTTGCGTTGTACTGCCAGCGCAGAACTCTGTTGAGCCTGAAGATCTGGCAAAAATAGAAGCGCCAGGCAGAGTATGGAGTTTATAGCCTTCATCAGATGGGACATCTTCAGTTTACGGGACTTCTCTTCAAGATAAGATTGTTGCAGACATGAAGCTGCTGCTGACCCTCGTATCTGCCCTGACTCTTGCGGCCGCCGAAAGAGTTGATTTTCGACGTGATGTACGGCCAATCCTGAGCGATTCCTGTTTTCACTGCCACGGCCCGGCACAGGATACACGTATGGCCGGATTGCGACTGGACGTGAAAGCCGACGCTTTCGCCAGTCGCAAGAATGGCGCCGCAATTGTTCCCGGAAGCCCCGATCAAAGCTTGATCCTCAAACGAATTTTGCATGAAAAGACAGCGTTGCGCATGCCGCCAGTTGCTTCTCATAAGACCGTGAGCAAAGCTCAGGTTGAGACGCTGAAGCGTTGGATTGAACAGGGCGCAGACTGGCAGGAGCACTGGTCGTTTACAGCCCCAATCAAGGTGAAGCTTCCTGAGGTGGCAGAGCCACGCTGGTCGGCCAATGCGATTGACCGCTTCCTCTACGCGAGACTAGCCAAAGAAGGCTTGACTCCGGCGGCAGAGGCCGACCGTAGAACACTCGCCCGTCGCGTGGCACTCGATGCTACAGGGCTTCCTCCAGAACCATCCGAAGTAGAGGCATTTCTCAAAGACACCAGGCCAGACGCCTATGAACAATACGTGGATCGGATGCTCAGCTCGCAGCACTATGGCGAACATCGCGCCCGATATTGGCTGGATGCAGCGCGTTATGCCGACACACACGGCCTGCATATCGACAACTATCGCGAGATGTGGCTCTTCCGCGACTGGGTGATTCAGGCCTTTAACAAGAACCTGTCCTTTGACATCTTCACCCGAGACCAACTCGCCGGTGACCTTGTTTCCAAGCCCACTCGCGACCAGTTGATTGCCTCAGGCTTTCATCGCAACAACGTCACAACCAATGAAGGCGGCGTGATTGAGGATGAGGTAGCGGCGATGTACGCCAAGGATCGTGTCGACACGACTTCCACCGTGTTTATGGGCTTGACGGTAGGCTGTGCCACCTGTCACGACCATAAGTTCGATCCAATTACGCAGAAGGATTTCTACTCGATGGCGGCCTTCTTTCGGAATACGACACAGAAGCCGCTGGATGGCAACATTAGCGACACGCCTCCCGTAATCTTCCAGGCTCAACCTGCAGATCAGGCTCGTTGGGCCAAAGTAGATTCGGAGTTGATCGACTTGCGTGGCAAGCGAGGGGAGAGAGCAGATTTGCTGGCGGCCAAGGCCAAGCCTGCGATTGAATTGCCCAAGCAATACAAGCCAGTTTGGAGCCTGGACAAGATCGAATTCCCCGCCGGGGCCCCAGCTAAAGAAGAACCTGGCTTCAACAAGATTCAGGCCGACCAACCCTTTACTGTTTCGATGTGGGTTTACTATCCCAAGCCTGATGACAACTGGACGCTGATGTCTCAGATCAACGCTAAAGAAGAAGATGGAAGCAAGATTCGCGGCTGGACTATTGAAATTCAAGGCAGATCGCCGCAGATCAAACTGATTGGCAATGAGGCCCAGCCCATTACGGCACGTGGTGGAAATGCCGCGAAGATGATGCCGGACAATTGGTATCACCTGGCTTTCACTTACGATGGAGCCCGTCAGAAAAAGGACTCGCTGGAGTTGTACTTCAACGGATCCAGAATCGCGCATGACGGCAAGCAGGATTCCTCGCGGCCTGGCCTGAGAGGCTCGATCCTTAACAGCGAACCTCTGCGCATTGGTGGCGACGGGAACAAAAGAAAGTTTACCGGTGGGGCTCTCAAAGACGTTCGCATCTACAATCGCGTTCTGTCTAGCGAAGAGATTGGTGTGCTGGAAATGCTGCCCCGCGCAATTGAAGGCAAGCCAGTGGAATTGTCACGCGTATGGTCGGCGATCGAAGACGGCCAGACTCGCAAGCTGATGTCACGAATTGCCCAAGTGGAACAGGAGCGAAAGCAGATCTTGCGCCGCGGAGCAGTGACGCACGTGATGGTAGAACGTGACGATCAGAAACCGATGGCTAACATTCTGTTTCGCGGTATGTACGATCAACCTCGCGACAAGGTAGAGGCCGATGTGCCGGGCGTGCTTGGCGGGCTTGGTGCTGGTGTAGAGAAAAACCGTCTTGGCCTGGCGCAGTGGTTGTCGAAGCCTGAGAATCCTCTCTTTGCCCGTGTTGCGGTGAACCGCTTCTGGCAGGAAGTCTTTGGCACTGGCCTCGTGAAGACGAGTGAAGATCTGGGTAGCCAGGGAGAGGCCCCGAGCCATCCGGAACTTCTCGATTGGCTGGCCGTAGACTTCCGGGAGAACGGTTGGGATGTGCGTCGTTTGATGCGGCAGATGTTGACCTCAGCGGCTTACAAGCAGCAGGCTATCGCAACAGAAGAAAAGCTAAAGAAGGATGGCGATAATCGCCTGTTA
>CANGVB010000390.1 GCA_947456995.1 Bryobacteraceae bacterium
CAACTGGCGCGGCCCACTCATCGACAACGGCAACGTCGAAGCCACCCTCCTCATGTGGGACAAACTGGCAGCCAGCCTCCCCAAGCTCAACACAAACTGGCGCTGGCAAATGCTCCAGCTCCGCGCCGTCTACGACACCTTCGTCCGCCGCCGTCAGATCCACGAGCGAGCCCTTGAAGCCCAGGCCAACGCAATCCTCCTCCGCAAAGACCTCACCGCCGATCAGGCCATGGATGCAGCCCTCACCACCATCGGCCAATGGCCCCGCCACACCAAGCTCCGAGACCGCATCGTGGACCTCTGCGAGCAACTCTTCCAGTCCATCGGCCTCCAAACCAGCGTCACCAAATACCAGGCCAGCGGCACAGAACGCGGCGCCGTCCTGGACTTCGTAGACTACCCCCTAAACAACCGCTACTGGCTCGAAGACCAGTTCCGCACAATCAGAGACCTCCCAACCGAAGAAGCCAAACGTACCCGCCTCGCCGCGATTGCCACCTGGGAAAACCCAGGCCCCGGCAGCTTCTACGACGACCTCGGCAACGAAGGCCGCGCACCTCACACCGAGATGGACGAGCGAGACGAACCCATGTTCTGGTGGCTCGACCAGGGCATGAGCCGCCTCCGCCTCTCCTCTCAAACCACCATGTGGCCCAAGCGCCTCAGCTACGAAGGCATAGACCCCACCGCCCGCTACACAGTCAAAACCGGCGGCCAGGGCAAGAGCCTCCTCAGCATCGACGGCAAGCCTGTTACCGGCCAAAAGAAAGACGACTTCTTCGAATTCGATGTCCCCGCAGAAGCACTCACCGACGGCCGTCTCGAACTCACCTGGGAGATCCCCAAAGACGAGTCCCATCTCAACTGGCGCCAGCGCTCCCGCCTCGCCGAGGTCTGGTTACTCAAGAAAAACTAAGTCAACCTGATCGATTTCAGTCACCACCATCGCTTGGCTCCTCAGACATATGAGGATTCATTCGATACTTACAATCTCCACCGCCCTGCTCGCGGTCTCGACCCTAGCCTTCGCCGACGACAAAGACAAAGACAAAAAGAAAAGTCTCAACTGTGAGGTAGTCATTCTCGGCGGCGGCGCCGGCGGCCTCCACACCGCCTTCCGTCTCGCCCCCACCATGGGAGACAAGGTCTGCCTCTTCGAGAAAGAAAACCGCCTCGGCGGCCGCATCTACGACGTCTCCCGCACCCCCGGCGGCCCTGTATTCGGCCTCGGCGCACTCCGCATCATGGAAACTCAGGAAGTCGTCTTCAAACTCGCCGACGAGCTCGGCATCCAATACGTAGCCGCCCCCTTTGAAGACGATCTCATCCGCGCCCGCGGCGTGAGCGCCAACGATTCAGACTCCCTCCGCACCGCCGCCTACCCACGCACCACAGCCGGCGAAAGCGCCCTCTACGACCAGCTCCGCCTCGGCCCCGGCCGCGCCAACGCCGGCAAATACCCCGACATGCGCTCTTACATGCGCGGCACCATCGGCACTGAGAACTACCAGTTCCTGGCCGACATCTTCCGCTTCCGTGGCGACTTCACTTACCCACTCAGCGCCAAAGCCTATCTCGAGTTCCTCGACGAAGATTGGGACGTCTGCTGCACCCCCAGCTACCCCGTCGGCGGCATGAGCGAATTCATCAAGCGCATGGCCCAGCGCGCCACTCAAAAAGGAGCCCGCATCTACACCTCAGAGCCAGCCCTCGAAGTCGAATCAGGCCGTGGCAGCCGCTACGAAATCACCACCGCCAACTTCGTCGTAAGAACCAATCGCCTCATAGTCGCTATCGACGCCGAGGCCTTCAAGAAGGTCGACGGCGACGTAGCTAAGAAGATCCAGAAGCAAGCCCAGTTTCAGGACCTCATGGGCGTCAAAGTAGCCAGCATCAACCAGTGGTGGCCCAGCGCCTGGTGGCAGAACGCCAACCCCGGCAAGAAGACCCGCCGCGCCTGGACCACCGAAAGCTGCGTCAACTACATCGAAATCCCCACCACTCCCTACGGCGCCAACCAGCTCGTCACCCGCAGCGTCTACGAAGACGAAAAGAGCTGCGTCGACTTCTGGGAAGAACTCACCGATCGCGGCACCCCCGCCGTCGAAGCAGAAATCGATCGCGGCCTCAAGAACATGTTCCCGAGCGTCAACATCCCTAAGCCCCTCAAGACCGAAGTCAAGATCTGGCCCGCCGGCTGGTACTGGCTCCGCGCCGGCTCTCCTTACTCAAACATGGACATCGCCGCCTGGGCCATCGCCCCCCTGCAAGGCGAAGCCATCTCCCTGGTCGGCGAATCTTACAACCCGCAACGTTCCACCTGGAGCGACGGTGCCTTCAAGAGCTCCATCAACACCCTCAACGCTGTCTTCGGCCTCAACCTCCCCGGTCAAACCGCAACAGCCAACGGCCCCCTCAACCAGCCCGGCAAAGGCAAGAACGGCTTGGCCGACTTCCGCGCCATCCGCTAAGCTGTCTTGGCTTTGGCCTTCTGCCGGTACATGTCCGCATCAGCCTCACCAATCAGGTCTGCTGCACTCATCTCCGGCTTCCAAATCCCAATGCCAATAGCGGCACTCACTTCAACCTTGATCGATGGGGCACCTGCTTCCACCTTGAGTGGATAGGTGCCCCATACCCATTGCATGATCCTCTGCTTGGAAGCCTCCGCTTGAGCCATCTCCCCATTGAGCAGCACCAGAAACTCATCCCCGCCCCAACGTCCCACCAGATCCGTCTGCCGCAACACATGTTTCAGCTCCGACGAAAACTGCCGCAACAACTGATCCCCCGCAAGATGTCCATACGTATCGTTGATCTTCTTGAAGCCATTCAAATCCACCAGAATCATCGCAAACGGCTGCCCCCGCCGAATCCGCGCACTCAAATCCGTCTCAAGTCGCCGCCGATTCGCCAGCCCCGTCAGCGGGTCCACCAGCGCCGCCTCCTCAGTCTCTGCCAGCCGGCTGCGGTAATTCGATAGCTCCACCTCCAGCGCCCGCATTGTCTGCTCTGTCTCTCGAGACATCTGCTCTACCGTCCGGCTCATCTCCTCAACGCTCGACACCAGACTCGCCCGCAACCGCGTAATGTCTTCCAGTTCGGCAATCCCCTTCAGCCGCTCCGTCAGCCCCTTCAGATTCTTGTTGTGATGCTGATCCCTCTCCCCCACAGACTCCGCAGTCTTTGCCATCAGCATCATCAGGTCCTTCATCTCGGAAGCCTTCTTCCGCAGATAATCCTGCGTCCGGTCCTGCCACGCATGGAGATGCTGTTCTGCTTCCTGCTGCTTCTGCACCAGCTCGGTTGGGCGAGTATCGACAGAGATCGATGCCTCAATCAAATGCAGCTTCATCGCCAGATCCCCAGCTGAATGCGTACACAATCCGGAGTTGCAGTCAGCAGTGACAGCAAGCAGCCTCTGGTACGAATCAATCACAGCAGCCAACGCCTGCTGGTCTGGACTATCAAGAAATTCCTTCAGTGATACCACGCGTTCATTTATCGACTCCCCAACAGCATCCTTGAAGCTATTTGATGCCACTTCGTTCTATTCCGGTAAGGCATAGGAGAGGCAAAGAGCCTACAAGACCAAGCAAAGAGAGTGAGATGATGAGGCAAGATGTGGCGCTGTATCTTGCTGATCTTCGTTACCGAAATTTCCCGGGCTCAACTTTTGCTCACGCCCGGGAGCCCGCAGCAGCAGGAACTCAAGCGTTTCTTCGACTCCTCTGAGGGCCTCAAAGAGTCCTCCGACAAACGCCTCCGCTGCGGCGTCTACACTTTCCCCACCCGCCTCTCCTTCGGCTTCCAGCACTGGACCGGCTACGACATCGCAATGCCCGTCCGACAGTTTGCAACCAGCGGCCGTGAGCGCCCCATGGCAATTGCCCTGCGCATCACACCCGAAACGCCCGGCAAAACTCCCTCCTACTTCTATTCCAAGGCGGCCTTCCCAAGAAAAGCCCCGCCCCAATTCTGGACCACCGGCAACGCCGAAATGAACCTCGGCGGTGGCTTCGTCGTCGGCGAAGGCAAATATCGCGTCAACCTCTGGGTCATGGATTCTGCCGGCCGCAGTTGCCGCAAAGATTGGAAAGTCGAAGCACGCTCCCCCGGCGTACCCCTCCAGATCGGCCCCGGCGAAGTCGCTGAAACAGGTATGGAGAGCTGGAAGGGCATGACCGGAGGCTCAGGCAAGCTCAGCGTCCTCATTCACGCTGCCCCCATGTTCCGTCGCCGCATCATGACCAAGCTCTCCGCCTGGGATCGAGCCGTCCTCCTCAACTCCCTCCGCAGCCTCCTCGACACCGGCGGTTATGCCGAGGCCAAAGTCAAAGTCTTCGATTTCGACGGCCGCCGCGTCATCTTCGAAAGTGACAACTTCGGCTCGGCCGATTTCGCTCACCTCATGGACGCCCTCATGAACCTCAACATCGGCACTGTCTCCTACGACACCCTCAAGGGAATCAACGAAGAAGCTTTCCTCAGCAACCTGGTGCGCGAGGAACTGGACCAGAAGCAACCCAGCGACGCAATCGTCTTCCTCGGCCCCTCCTGGCGTTGGGGC
>CANGVB010000391.1 GCA_947456995.1 Bryobacteraceae bacterium
CAACACCAAAGGCCAGCGCGAAGTCGCTTTCCACGCAGCCCAGCAGAAGCCCGACTACATCTTCATCACTGGCGACATCGTCTACAGCCGTGGCCGCGTCTCTGAATACCAAACCAACTTCTGGCCCGTCTACAACGCCGATCAGGCAGACCCCACCCAGGGCGCACCCCTCCTCCGCTCCACCCTCTTCACCGGCGTCATCGGCAATCACGATTCCCAACCCATCGTCGATTTCGACAAGAATCCCGACGGCCTCGCCTACTATCTCTACTGGGCCCAGCCAACCAACGGCCCCATGATCAAGCCAGGCGATAAATTCGTTCCCGAACTCCAGGGTGCAGCAGCGATCCAGAAAAAATTCCTCGACGCCACCGCCGGTCAATACCCCCGCATGGCGAACTTCTCCTTCGACTACGGCAACGTCCACTGGACCGTCCTCGATTCCAACGGCTACGTCGACTGGACTTCAGAAGAATTTCGCACCTGGGTTCGCAACGATTTGAAGGCCGCCTCCAAAGCCAAGTGGCGCATCGTCGGCCTCCACCACCCGCCCTTCAACTCCTCCAAGGCCCACTTCAAAGAACAGCGCGTCCGCGTACTGGCTGACATCTTCGAAGAAGGTAAAGTCGATCTCGTCCTCGCCGGCCACGTCCACAACTACCAGCGCACCCATCCGCTCACCTTCAAAGTCGAACCCGGCTTCGTCCTAGGCAAAAACGCCGAAGTCCCCGGCAAATGGACCCTCGATAAATCCTTTGACGGCGACAAAAACACCAGCCCCAAAGGCGTAATCTACATCACCACCGGCGCTGGTGGCGCCAACCTCTACAACACAGAACAGAACAACGACCCGGCAAGCTGGCAGGAATTCACCAAGCAGTTCGTCTCAAATGTCCATTCCTTCTCAGTCATCGATGCAGAAGCAAAACAGCTCACCCTCAAGCAAATCTCCGCCGAAGGCAAAGAGCTAGACCGCTTCACCATCAAGCGCTAGAGCAATCGCTGCCACACACCGCGCCGCATCCTGCGCATTCGATTGCCAGTTGCACACGCTCACCCGGATCGCCCTCCGCCCCTGGTAGGTCGTCCCGGTCAGAAACGCTTCGCCACTGGCGTTCACCAGCTCCATCACGCGTTCGGTGCGGGCATCGTCGCCCACAGCCAGCAGCCCCTGGTTCAGCATCGCCTGGCTCAATACCTCCACTCCCGGCAACGCCCCAGCCCCATCCCCACTCAACCGCGCCCCCTCGCAACACCGGTCCCTCATCGCTTCAATCCCCGAGCGGCCCATCTCGCGAATCGCCGCATAGGTAGCAAACCCACGTGCCCGCCGGCTCCAGTCTGGGTTCCAGTCCAGTTGATCTCTCACATCACTGGCATGGGTCAAATAACTCGCGCGGTGCGACAAGCTCGCCCTGTGCGCCTCCGCATCCCTCACAAACGCGTACCCGCAATCGTAAGGCACATTCAACCACTTATGCCCATCCGTCGCCCAGCTATCTGCCCGCTCCAGCCCCGCAGCCAGCGGCCTGTATTGCGCACTTGCCTTCGCCCACAATCCAAACGCTCCATCAATGTGCACCCACGCGCCCCTAGCCTTCAGTGCCGGGATCAACTCTTCAAACCTGTCAAAGACGCCCCGATTGATATCCCCCGCCTGTAAAACGACAATCGCCGGCCCCGAGACCGCATCCACCAGCTGCTCTGCCGGCAAGCTATGCAGATTCTTCAAGCCCAGCCCCACCATCTTCACGGCCCGATGTATCGACCCATGATGGATATCGGTGGCAAACACGCGAATCTTCGGCGCCCCAAACAGCCCATCCGCCTCTACATCCCACCCCTGATTCGCCAGCAACCGGTGCCGCGCCGCCATCATACAAGTCACATGTGCCATCTGGCACCCGGTCACCAGCGCAAAGCTCGATTCCCCCGGCAGCCCCAGCAAGTCCTTCAACCAAACCCCGCAAACCTCCGCAACAACAGCTGCCGCCGGCCCCGTCGCATACATCACCGCCGCCTGATCCCAGGCTGCCGTCAGCCAGTCTGCCCCCAGCGCCGCTGGCACACTCCCACCAATCACCCATCCAAAAAACCGGCCCCCCGCAGACCCCAAGATCCCACCCTCAGCCTGCCTTGCCAGCTCAGAGACAACCTGCGAAGCATCCATCCCCTCCTCAGGCAACGGCAACCCAAACCGCTGCCGCAACTCCTCAAGGCTGGCCCGGGGATTTACCGGCTCTTGATCGAGACCCTCCAGATACTCCACCGCAATCTCTTGTGCCACACCCAATACTTCGCGATAACTCATGTTGTGTCATTATCGCGAAGGATTGAGCTGCCAGAGCTCACTCCCGGACAAACTTAGCGGTGGGTTTACAGGTTGGTAGTTCTGCTCGAGCCACGTTTCCAGTGTCCTGAAATGCGGGTCGATGCCAACGGCCGAGGGAAAAACTCGAAGGAAGCCTTCTGTTGTGAGCCGCTGATAGAGCAGCCATTGCGGAGGGTTGCTTTTAAGATGTCTTAAAGCCTCTGCCTCCTCCGTGGCTGTCATCTGCCCTGGGCACAAATAAGAAAACCGGGTTGGGTTCTTCGCTTGCGTAATGAAATAGTGCACCGGCATGTATGGATGCACATAAAGACTTTGCCCCGGGCGAACATGGCTCAAGACCTGCTGCATTTGAACTTTAAATGCTTTATCTACTTGCAGGTTTCCTACCGGGCTTTCGATTTTTTCCGTCCCCCGCCACGTACCGATCGTGTTGCTGGCAAAGGCCAGGGCAAGCAGCAAAGGAACGATAGCGTATCGGATCCCTTTCCCGGCCGGCACCAAACTTGAGATACCCACAACCGTCATCACATAAGCTAAGCCCGCGATGAAGGCGAGGTGCCCCAGATCAGGTCTGGGGTACGCAGTGATCACCAGAGCTAACATCGAGACCAGCAGGAATACTTGCTGTTGTTTTTTGTAAACCAGATAGCCCCAGATTGCTGTCGCTGTAATAGGCAGAATCGCCGGTAGCTCAATACAGGTAAGCATAATCAGAACTACAACTTTTGCAATGCCTTCTGCACCCTCAAACACCCCGGCAATGCCTCCATTGACAGCTCCATAAGGCGTGATATTGACCGTAGAATAATTTGTCCTCAGCCACTGCATTTGGTCCCAGAAAGGAATCAGGGCACCTTGCAAACCCAAAAGAATCCCGCCTGCAACTGCCGTGATTGAGACACCGGCCGTAAAAGGAACAAGGCCACGTCTAGCGGTGCAAGCCATCGTGGTTATGATCAGCAGGGCCAGCGAAGGCGTGCACCAGGCAGCGGCCCCCATGGCAACTCCAGCGGCCAGGTAGCCGATGGTAGATCCTTCGACGATAAAGCAGATGCCAATCAAGGCTAGCGTCGCACTATCCCAACGATGCTGACCAATCATTGCGGCTGTATTGGCCGTCTGAAAACAGGCAAACAGAACAGTTGCCAGCGCGGCAGTCATGTTTGTCGAAAGTCTTGCAGATAGCCAAAAAACAAGGGCAGCCTGAAGGGCTAAATCGAAGATCAGAGGGATTCTCGCTGTCACCATCGAGACTCCCCACAATTTGAAGACAAGGGCCTGAATCCAATAACTGCCAGGACCCATGTGTATAAACAAATCCTTATACGGAACGGCTCCGCTGGCAATACGCTGGGCAGGTTCCAGCAGAACACCCTCGTCGATGGCCTCAATCACCATCCGGTTGCCCTGCAAAATGAAGAGGAAAATGGCAACTGCCGCAAATACAGTTGCAGATAAAAGAATTCGCTTCACTCCACTAGGGATCGGCATTTCTCGTCTATTTGCGTACGGCTTCGCGACGGGTAAATTGCACCTTGTTGTCATAGCCGGTCATTTCAAGATATCCAAGGCCGGCGTGGGTACCCTCAAATCGCATGGCACCCTCCCAATAGCTGGGTGTTAACTTGCTTTTGCTGGTCAGCTCCTGCTGATCGAGGCGAGGAAAAGCCTTCAGCTCCAGGTTCAAGCTCGGAATCTTCACCTGCCATTCAATCGGGTAAAACTTCCACTTCCTACCCGGGACAAGCTGAATCTCATTCGCCGAAAGATGTGTTGTTTTACCCTGAGCGTCAACAAAGGTACCGGCCGAATAAGGGCTTGCCTTGCCGTCCTTCTGCCGCAACCGGTACAGCATCAGCTCGGTGTTGTTCTCCAATTGAATCGAAAACCAGTCCCAACCCGCAAGGTTGGCATCCAGCTCGCTGGAGAAATACTCGTGGTCCATCCACGTGTTACCGCTCACCGGATAGACCGTTCCGTTCACAGTAATTTGTCCCTGTGTAGCGAGCCGCGGAAACGAAATGTAGTGGCTCGCCTGCCCTGCCTGCGGCCCCTTTTGGCTCACACCGTTCTGCCCATGAATCACATGCGCTTTGTTCGGTGAGAGCGTAAGCTTGATTTGGAATTGGTTGTCAGTAGCGCTCAGGTAGTGTGCCGTTGGCGTGAGGCGGCATTCCCAGTTGCCATTCCAAATCCTCTCACTTTTAGCATCCACTCCAGCAAGGCCCGGC
>CANGVB010000392.1 GCA_947456995.1 Bryobacteraceae bacterium
CCCGCGAATCCACAGAATCAGTACAGGAGTGCACAGGGCTGCCTTCCGGATTCGGCGCCGCAAAGAGTCGAGAATTGGAGATGCCGACAAAGGGCAAGCTGGGCAAAGCAAAAGCCTGTGCCACTGTTGTGGTGCCGGTTACAGCGCGCGCTGCACTTTGGGAGACCGCGAAAGAACGGTCGCCAACCACAAAATCGCTACTACGAGGCAAAGTGCTGGTGTTCACAGCAAATTGAACGCTTAAGTCTGCCGCACCCTTACCAGTAGTAGGCGAAACACGCGCCCAAGTGCTGCTCGCCAATACAGACCAAGTGCATTCGTCGGCGGTATTCAGCCTCACCTTCGTAAGATCGCCAATAGCCGAAGATGGCGCAATCGGTTCCACTTCAAAACGGCAACTCACTGCTTCGCCACCCGCCAGATTTACAGCCCAGGCTCCGCGTCCATGCGTAAACGCGTAGAGCGTCGACACGCCATTTTCCCGCACGATATTCATCGATTCCACCACCGTATTTACGAAGCCCGCATCTTCTTTGGCCCAGGTCTTGCCACCATCGAAGCTCGCGAAAATGCCGGCATCGGTGCCTACGTAGAGCTGGTCTGAATTGGCTGGATTGATCGCTACCGAATGGGCTGGCAAATCTGGCAAGCCAGTGTCGCCTGCCCCATCCCAGCGCACCCAGGTTGCGCCGCCGTCAGTGGATCGAAAGAGATGGCCCTCGCCACTGTTGTTGTTGAATGTGCTGACCGTTGCATAGGCGATGTCCTGATTGTTGGGGTCGAATTCCAGCCACGAAATGTAGCCATTCGCGCGCACAAATTCGAAAGGCCACTCGGATTCTGCGTTGTCTTTGGTAGCTGTGTTGCTGCGGTAAAGTCTACCGGTGCTGGTACCAAAAATCACACGATCCGCGTTGCCCGGTGCAATCGCCATCGCACTGATATTGCCCAGTGGAATCGCCTGGCTCACCCGCTCCCAGTTGTCGGCCCCATCGTTAGTTCGCCAGAACGACCGCCCGCCAATATAGAGGCGCTGCGAGTTGTTGGGGTCCATGCGAAAGGGTGTAATGAACAGAAAATTCGCTGAAGGCTCGGTAATCCCGCGCGTCGCGCCTGTAAAGGTTAAGCCATTGGTGGAGCGCCGCAGCGATAGCCTCGTTGTCTCCACATAGATGCGATTGGGATCATCAGGTGCAATGGCTACATAACCACCGTCCCCTCCACTAATCGATTGCCACCCGGCAATACCCTCCGCCGTGGTGCCACGATTGGTGCCGTTATCCTGCTTGCCACCGGCAAAGACCGCGCCTCCCGGATAGGGCAGCCCGTGATAGAACTGCGACGTCGTCATGCCTCGGCCGAGGCTCACAAAACGCATCCGAGTACCAATTGTGTTGCACGTATCAACCGGCCTCATGCCAACGTCCGCTGCCGGGTTATCGGTGCGAAACAGGCCACCATCGTTCAGGAAGTAAACAGACTGATTGGAAGTCCCATCATATTGGGGGTGAAACGCAATCAGATGCTGGTCGGCATGAACATAAGTCGGGTTGGTGCGGGTGGGCCACCAGAACGAAGCAACACCCCAGTTCAAGCCCCCATCTTCAGACTTCATCAAGTCAATACCACCCGAGAACAAGCGCTCCGGGTTTGTCGGGTCTACGGCCAGCGCAATGTCATACCAGCCCTGATTGGAAAAAGTGGAAGGCCCACCACTACAAACATCGTTGTAGAGGGAAACATGATTGGAGAGCAAACCGTGGTTCATCCGGTTTTCATCCTTGTTGCTTGCCCGCGTTTCCCAGGTGTCTTTATCGCCGTTGGCCGTCGAGCGATAGATGGCCAGAAAGCCATCGCGAAAATCCCCTTCTGCCCGGCTTGAAGCCAGAACACAGACGATAGAAGGATTAGAAGGAGCCACCGCAATCACAGACCGGGCCATGTTTTCATTGGTCAAAACCGCCTCCCAGCTTGCATCCCCTTCTGCTGCCGTATCGCGGAAAATCGTTGTCCGCGTCGAGCGCCGCCCGCAGGCTGCAAAGAGGTAATCTGCTGTCGCACCCGGGCGCAACACCAGATCCTGGCAGCCATCAAAGGGAGAGTTCCGCTATAGCGCCAACTGCCAGCTTTCCCCTCCATCATTGGATCGAAAGATGCCCACATTAGTGGCTGCATAGACCCGGTTGGGGCTCACCGGGCTCACTATGATCTTGTTGACAAACCAGAATCCCGAATTGTTCCGTGTCGCTTCCAGCCATTTCCAGGTGAGGCCTCCGTCTGTCGTCTTAAAGATGCCAGCACCACGCACCGCGTCGATGTTGCCAAAGCCTTCGCCCGTGCCAGCGTAAAGAATGTCAGGTGAAGTGGGGTCGATCGCCAGAGCGTTTACTGCCATGTTGGGAAGCATGTCTCCTACCGGGATCCAGCTGAGTCCCGCGTCGGTAGTCTTGTACACACCACCCGCTGCTGCACCAACAAACATCGTGGCCGGCGTTGTGGGATGAAATACCAGCGCACGGGCCCGCCCCGCGATGTTTGCCGGGCCAAGCTCCCGCCAGGCACCCAGTGAAATCTGCCGCTCGGCTTGCGTCGCCTTTGAGTTTGTCGCTCTGCCTGTAGCAAGCGACACGTGCCGCATCCGCTTTACCTGCTCGCGAGCCTCGATATAGCGATTGGCGGGTAGTTCCAGCTTGCCGTCCATTGCACGCCGTTGCAGATAATATTCAGCTGCCGCTCCAGGCTCTTCGGCTTTCTTCTTGAGGCCGCGGGCTCGAGGGTCCACCGGCACTTCCGGCACCTCAAGAATTACCTGTGCACTGCAGGCACCCACCAAAAGCAATCCAAGCCACAACTTCATCTCATAACTCCTCAAGAACAAACTTCCGCGATCGACTGCGCAATTTTCTCCCCATGAAATCGACCATTCTCGATGAAAACTTCATTGGTGAAAACACCTGCCACCAGCACCCCAGCCAGATACATCCCGGGCCGCTCGGTCTCGTAGGTATTGGGATTCAGATTGGGCCGTCTCGTTTCAGGGTTCAGCCGGATGCCGTGCCGCTCAAGGAATTCAAAGTCCGGGTGATAACCCGTCATGGCAAAAACAAAATCGTTCTTGATCCTGACTTGGCCCTCCGGCGTTTTCAGAACCACTTCGCCCTCAAGGATTTCCTCTACCTCAGTATTGAAATAGGCGGGAATTTCACCATTCTTGATGCGGTTCTCGATATTCGGCTTGATCCAGTACTTCACGTGGTTGTGAATTCCAGGGCCGCGATGCACCAGGGTTACCCGGGCCCCTGTCCACCAGAGCTCCAGGGCAGCGATGGCCGCTGAATTCTTTGCGCCTATCACCAGAACATCCGAGTTGTAATAAGGATGCGCCTCGCGGTAATAGTGAATCACCTTAGGCAGATCTTCACCCGGCACTCCGGTGTAGTTCGGAAGGTCATAGTAGCCGGTTGAGAAAATCACCTTGCGGCACCCATATTCACCCTTATCGGTCACAACGGTGAAATTTCCATCTTCTCCGTCGACACGCTCTACACGCTCGTACTGATGGATGTCCAGTTTGTAATGGTCTGCCACACGGCGGTAATACTTCAGAGCCTCATTCCGAGTGGGTTTCTCGTTGAGCGACGTCATCGGAATGCCACCAATCTCGAGCAACTCCGGTGTCGTGAAGAACACCATGTTGGTTGGGTAGTTGTAAAGCGAGTTCACAACGCAACCCTTTTCAATCAGAATCGACGCGAGACCCCGCTTCTTCAGCTCAATCCCACATGCCAGCCCCGTAGGCCCCGCGCCAATTACGATTGCGTCTAGCATCTAGAGCAGTTCAGCTACTTTTTCAAGGGCTGCATCAATCTGCGATGCATCCTTGCCGCCGCCTTCGGCGCGATCTGGCCGCCCGCCGCCCTTGCCGCCCACCATCTCACTGATCGCTTTGATGATGTTGCCAGCGTGGATCTTGGGGTTCAGTTCCTTGCGCACAGCGGAAATAAACTCAACCGTGCCTGAAGCAGTAGTGGTTCCAAGCACGATCACGTCTGCTGCGTTGCGGTTGAGGAAGTCATCGGCAACCATTCGCATCTGGCCGCGATCCATGTTGGCAAGCTTCGCCCGCAGCACCTTCATGCCGTTCAGGTCTTCTGCCTTCAGGCTGGAAGACTGCGCATAAGCCAGTTGTTCTTTCAACTGATTCAGTGCGTGCTCCAGATCCTTCTTCTCTCGTTCTGCCCTGGCCAAAGCATCATCCTTGGCGCTCAGTTGCTCTTCAAAATACTCTGTCACCCGCGGCCCGGCCACGGCTTCCATGCGTCGTACTCCTGCAGAGCTTGAGCCTTCGTAAACAATCTTGATGCCACCGATGTCGCCCGTGCGCTTCACGTGTGTGCCGCCGCAAAGTTCCTTCGAGAATTCACCAATGCTCACCACACGAACGCTGTCGCCATACTTCTCGCCAAAGAGCGCCATCGCGCCCGAGCTTAGCGCCTCGTCAAGGCCAGTCACCTTTGTCGTGACGTCGATATTGGCCAGCACTTCTTCATTCACCAGG
>CANGVB010000393.1 GCA_947456995.1 Bryobacteraceae bacterium
ATCCCTTACGGGACCAGGACTCAATACTCTTGTCCAGTTTATGAATTAACTCCGGTTCACCTAACAGGAAGGTCTGAGTAAACCATACCGCCTCTGCGCAAGACTTGCGATTCACCGGGCAGTCATTCTTCTTACGCCACTTATCAAAGTAGTTCTTGCCGTAAGCAAATTGATACCCGCGCGACTCAAACGTATTCTTCAAAAACGGTTCATCCTGCAAGGGGGCATAGCCACCCGAGGCTGGCAACTTTTCCTTAGCAAGATGCTTCAGAAACTCCGCCCTGCTGCGTCCCCCAAACTTCGCCGCCTCATAACGGAACATATACAAGTGGTAAGCATTCCGTGTGCAGTCCTTAGCCACCTTCATCGGTGTTAGCCCTTCCACCCGGCCAAGGATGGCATCGATTTTGCGGGCCGTCTCCGTACGCTTCCTGGCCTGTGCTTCAATCCGCGACATCTGCGCACTCAGCAAAGCGCCCTGAAACTCAGTCAGACGCAGATTCGCTCCAGACATCTCGTAATGAAACTCTGTCCCCGGCTGTGTCCTGCCTCTGGAGTTGTTATGAAACGCAAATGCCCGTTCGGCCATCGCCGCATCGTTGGTAACAACAGCCCCGCCCTCACCTGAATTCAGATTTTTCGATGCCTGAAAACTAAAGCACCCAAGCGCTCCATGCGGCCCCACATGTTTGCCCTGCCACTCTGCCAGATGCGCTTGTGCCGCGTCTTCAATCACCGGGATATTGTGCTTGCGGCCCAGAGCCACCACATCACCCAGTTCGCCTACTCCACCTGCCATGTGCACCATGATGATGGCCCGAGTCCTTGGCGTGATCTGCTCGGCTACCTTCTTCGCGTCGATCTGCAGTGTTGCCGGGTCAATATCGGCAAACACGGGAACGGCATGAAAACGCAACACTGCGTTCACCGTGGCAATAAATGTATACGGAGGCACGATTACCTCATCGCCCGGGCCAATCCCCAACACCCCAAGCGCCACCAGCAAGGCGGACGTTCCATTCGCTACAGCGAGGCAATGGTTTGCACCAGTCAGCTTGGCGTACTGCTGCTCGAAGGCAGCAACTGCCCCGCCATTCCCCCGGCCCCACTTGCCACTCTTTAGAACTTTGTCCAGCCCATCCTCTTCCCGTTGGTCAAAAATGGGCCAACTCGGGATCAATTCAGGCTCTGCTGCCCGCGCAGCTTCAGTCGCGTATTGAACGGCAGGAAGGCTAACAAATTGACGGCGTCGCATTTCAAGATTCTACCCAAACAGTTTTAATGATGTTGGGGTTGATTTTTGTAGCCCTCTTGACACATACTTAGAGGTTTTCCCGCTCTTGTCGGGATTATGCAAATGAAAGTACGAGTCCTGTACCACGACCATTGCTTCGACGGGGCTGCCAGCGCAGCCTTTTTTAGCCGTTTTCTCAAAGAAACCAGGCATCCCGATGCAACTTACACTTATACGGGCATGGCTCATACGGCCGACCAGCTCTTCGCGGAATCCATGTTCGATGGCGATGTAAACGCCATTGTCGATTTTAAATATTCACCCAACCCAAAGCTCACTTGGTGGTTCGATCATCACCAGAGTGCCTTTCTCACCAGCGAAGATGCCACCCATTTCCACAGCGGCAACAACCCGCTCCATTTCTTCGATCCTGGTTACCGCAGTTGCACAAAGTTCATCCGCGACATCGCCCGCGAAAAATTTGGCTATGAAGCACCTGATCTCGACAACCTCGTCAAATGGGCCGACATTATCGACGGAGCACAGTACGCAACCCCTACTGAAGCCGTAGAGCTCAAGGCTGCTGCCACCAAACTCGTGCTGGTCATTGAGGCTTCCAAGGGCTCTGAAACAGTTCAGAACATCATTGCTGCGATGCAGACCCAAACTCTCGATGAAATCATCGCCAAGCCTGAGATCGCCGCTGCCTTTGATCCCCTCTACCAGCGCCACCTCCGCTCGATCGACGTGATCGGCAAGCAGGCTCGTACCGAAGGCGGAGTCATCTTCTTTGATCTCGTTGGGCACGACCTTGAAGGCTACAACAAGTTCGTTCCTTACTATCTGTTCCCCAACGATACCTACACGGTTTCAGTGAGTGAATCCACCTTCCGCACCAAAGTCAGTGTCGGCTCCAGCCCCTGGGCCAAGGAAATTAGCCACAATCTCGCAAGCATCTGTGAACGCTATGGCGGCGGCGGGCATCCTCGTGTGGGCGCCATCAGCTTCCCGGTCGGCGCAGTAACCGAAGCCCGCAAGGCGGCAGCCGAAATCGCCGCAGAACTCAAAAGTTAGGGCGTCGGCCCCAGCATCTGCCCCAGACCCTGCATCAACCTGAGAATCGCGGGCCCAAGCGTTACCAGCAACACACACGGGAAAATGAGAAAGAAGACAGGGAAGACCAACTTCACACCTGTCTTCCGCGCTTTTTCTTGGGCCATCTGCCTGCGTCGTACTCGTGTGAAAGCTGCATGATTTCGGATCGCGGGCCCTAGCGAGGTGCCAAACCGGTCTCCATCGAGCAGCAGATTGGTCAGCTTCCGCACCTCCGGCTCGCCAGTCCTTTGCGCCAGTCTTCCCAGAACATCCGCTCTCGAATGGCCGGCCCTCATTTCCAGATAGGTCAGCGACAACTCCTCGCTCAACTCCGGGTACACCAACTTCAACTCTTTGCTTGTATCCATCATGGAGCTGTCCAAACCCTGTCCTGCTTCCAGGCCCAACACAAGCAAATCGAGGGCTGCGGGCAGAGCCTGACGCAACCGTGCGCGTCTGCGGTTCAACATGCTGTTCAGTAGATGTGCAGGGATCAGATAACCCAGCCCCGCCCCGCCAATCGCTGCAATCAGGCCTGTACCCGCGCTTCCGCCAAAGCGCAGACTGATCATCAATAAGCCCAGGCTCAGCACCAAGCCCAACACCGCCTTGATCCCGTAATACGCCTGCAAGGCATCCGGCTCCCGATACCCGGCAGAGATCAGTTTTAGCCGGATCGGGTGCTCCAGATCGTTCGCGGGTGGCAAGATGCTTCCAATCTTTTCCAGGGTCTGGCGAATCGGCCCGTCGTCCTGATTCAAAGAAATGGCTGCCGGCATAACTTCGCTCTGTGTTCGTTCTTCCGGCTCACGCAGAAACCAGTACCCTCCACACAGCACTGCTACCAGTACAAAAAGAAAACACCCGCTGAGAATTAGAATTTCCATGCTGCTACTCCTAGATCTTGATGTCCAGGATCTTGCGAATTACAAAGTGCGCAGCAACCAGAAAGCATAGTGCCGCAACAATCAAGTACTTTCCAATCGGGTGATCGGTCAGAATATCGAGGTACCCAGGGCTTGTCCATTGCAGCATGACAACAATGACAATTGGCACTGCCGTCAGCACCAGGCCCGTGAGTTTCCCGTGCGCGCCAATCGCTCGAATTTCTCCGTCCAGCGAGGTGGAATCCCTAAGTCCATCCGATACCCTGGCCAGTACTTCATGCAACTTGCCGCCCGTCCTGCTCTGCATCCGGATGGCTGCTACAAACAGGCTCACACTCACCAGTGGCATGCGCTCGGAGAGATGTTGCAGTGCCTGGTCCCAACTCCGGCCCAACTTCCACTCCTCCACTACCCTGCGGAATTCTCCCCCAACAGGCTGCGTTGCTTCATTCGCCACCATCTCCATTCCCGCCGCCAGTGCATGCCCGGCTCGCATGGCCCGTCCCAGAGAATCCAGAGCATCCGGAAAATGCAATTCAAATTGTTCAAACCGTTTGGTTCTCTTGTTACTGACATAAAAGAATGGAGCGAGCATCCCAACCACTCCTCCCATCCCAATCGCAACCGTGGGCAGCCAGCTGATCCGCGAAAGGATCACTACTATCGACGCGCCTGCCAGCAGCATCATCATCGTGAATCTTCCTACCGACCAGCTGAGACCAGCCTCCGACATCAGCCGCCTGAGGCTCTTTGCAAATGTGAATCGTTCAAGCAGTTCCGCCCAAAAGGTTATGCTCGATATGTTTTCCGTGCGCAAAAGCAGCGGGCTGTCTTCTCCGCTGATTACGCTTTCACCCGTCGAAGGAATCTCTACCCGAAACCAGGTCGTTGCCACATAGAGTCCCAACACCACCAAGGTGAAGGTAGCGGCAAAGATCGCTGCAAGCAGAACACTGGGAGGCATAGGGAACTACTTCTTCTGCACCGGATTGATGATCAGCAGTACCTCTCCACCCCCGGGGCTCGCCCCCGGCGTCAGCTGCTCTCGCAGTTGCTCCACCTGATCGGCTGGTAACAGACCGCTGACAATGGCACCCTGATTCCGCTTTACCTGAATGCTGCTGTCGAGGCGTCGAAACGTAGTTCCGGATACCTCCGGCTGAATCCGCAATTGTGAAGACCCGTCGGCGGAATTCTCCTGCTCCTCAATGTGCACCTGAATCGAGGTTTTGTCGGAAGCCTTCCACGAGAATGCTCCTGGTTTGCCCGCCACCATCCTCGATCTTGCCAGCACCGGAGCCTTCATCTCGTCCAGCTTCGCCATCAGGCTTTGCTGA
>CANGVB010000394.1 GCA_947456995.1 Bryobacteraceae bacterium
AGATGCAGTCCACCCCGGCACCCCCGGCAGAGCTCTCACCCTTCGTAGACGTTCCCCTCACCATCAGCGCCCTAACAAGACTCAACCTCGATTCGGCAGACACCGAAGACTTTGGGGAATCCCTCTCCGTCTTTGCCCAACGCTTATCGGCAGATGCCGGCGTTACGGCAAACTGTGCTGCTGGCCATTGGGCACCCGTCGTTGCCCTCCCAGGTCCTGCGACTGTACTCACATTTCGCCCAAGCTGGCAAACTTCCCGCTCTGCGGACCGTGTCCCACCGGTTCCGTTCCCCTCCCTCTTTCAACTGGGTCCCGTGCTTCCACCGAGACCGGAAAGCTCTGCAGGATAAGGGAGAACTATTATGGCCAACGCAGCGCGCGCACCTAAAATTATCGAAATGCCGCTCAAGCGGAGTGGAGACCACCAGGAATCATTCGTCCCTGCAAGTCTTCCCAGCGAGTCCCCTGCCGCAATCGCAGCTCGCAAACTGGAAGCCCTCGCCCATTTCCATCTCGCTCTTGAAGAATACGAAGAAGCCCTCGAAGCGTTCCGTCGTCTCCTCAAGCTTGTTCCCACTCGGCCAGACCTCCTCGTCCAGACCGTCGCCTGCATGGAGCGCCTCGAGCGCTGGCAGGAAGGTGCTGATCTCCTCCAGCCTGAGATCGAAATGCACCCGGATTGGACCGAAGCCGCTCTTGCCCTCGGCATTTGCCGTCTTCATTTGAATCAACCGCAAGAGGCGCTTGACGTCTTCCGTGCCGTCGAATCCCGCTCACCCGGCAATCAAGTGGCAAAAGAAGGCATCCGCGCCGCTCAGGCGCTCTTAGGGCCACCTCCAGAACCCAGCCGCCCTGATAACTGGGAAACCCAGTTGGCTGAACTTGCCTCTTCCCAGGAATGGGAACGCCTCATCAAATCTTGCGAACCCCTCGTCGTTGAAGGCGAGCCCTCTGCCCACTTCTACACTGCTTACGCTTTGGAGCAAATGGGAAATATGGACTTTGCCCGCGCCGATTACGAAAAGTGCCTCGAAGCTTCACCCAATCACCGCGAGGCTCGCTACAATCTCGCCTGCCTGCTGATTCAAGTTGGCCAATACAACCAGGCCGCGGAGCACCTTGCCTATCTCACCAGTATTGATTCCGAGAATTCAAACGCATGGTGGAACTTCATGCTGGCCGCTGAATTCTCCAAGCGCCACAACGACGCCGTCTCCGCAGCGCAGCACCTGATTCGGCTCGATGGCTACACCCCGGAACTCCGCTTCCGCCTTGGCCTGAACTGCCTGGAAGCAGATCGATTCGATGAAGCAGCCAGACACTTCGACCTCTGCTGTGAAGAGAACGAATACTGGACAGAAGCCCGCATCAACCTCGGGCTTGCCATGCAGCGCTTAGGCAATCTCGATCACGCCCGTGCCATCTTTGAAAATGCACTCCGGGAGCAGCCTGCCAGCCGCGAAGCAGCAGAATGCCTGGTTGGCCTGGAGATCGAACTCGGTCGTCTCGATGAGGCCGTCTCCATTGTCGAAACTCTCCAGAACCGTGGCATCCCTCTCGCATCTATCAGTCTACGAATCGCCAGGGCCTTTGAAGTTAAAGAGCAATTCCCTGCCGCCCTTCATTATTACGAGCGCGCCCTCCGGGCCGAGCCTGGCTTCGGGGACGCCTATCTCCAACTCGCCGCTTTGTTTGAGCGTTTGGAGCAACCCGAAAAAGCACTTCAATGCCGACAGATGGCGGTTCGCGTACAGCCGTCCATCGCTAAATCCTACTTCGAGTAAGCCATATGATCAACAGCAGCCTCTCTGGAATATTGCAGGATTCAATCGGCCATGAACAGTGTCGTCAAGTCCTCCTCGTAAGCCGGGTCGGTACCGTGGTCGCCAGTGCGGTGAAGGATTCAACTCCCATCGCTCAGTCACTCGGCCCAATCGTTGCATCCACCTTTGGCACCGGCGGCGAACTCAGCCGTCTGCTTGGCGTCGGTGAACAGAACTTTCAACTCCAGCGCGGCCGCCGCCAGGACTTGCTCCTGTGCCCCATGCCCAGCGGAATGATCCTTGCTGCCACTTTCCCGGTGCAAGTCGACGAAGACAACGCCCTCTCCCTCGCCACCCACCTCATCGACCAGATTGAGGCACTCACCCCGGCCACTGATTCCTATTCAGACCGTCAGGCCCTCAGCCCCGAAATGCGGGACGAAGCCAATGCTCTGCTCGATCAACTTTTCGCACCAGCCGCCTGACTGCGATAAACTCAAAATTCGATCCGCATGGCACAACTTCGCGATAAACTCCTCGGCGTCTTCGGCTTCCCCATCACGCCCTTCAAACAAGACCTCTCTCTCGACCTCGCAGCTCTCGAAAAGAACGTCGATGAAATGACCCAACACCCCTACTGCGCCATCGTCGCAGCAGGCGGAACAGGCGAAATCTATTCGATGACCGCAGAGGAATCCGCCGAAGTCGTACGCGTTGCCGTTCAGGCCACTCACGGCCGCATGCCGGTGGTCGCAGGTGTTGGCTACAACACCGTCATCGGCTCTGACATGGCACGTCGCATGGAGAAGGCCGGTGCCGACGCCCTGCTCGTCATGCCGCCCTATTACATCAACGCACCAGAAGCCGGCTGGATCGACTACTACAAGACCATCGCCAACTCCACCGGCCTCCCACTCGCTCTATATTCCCGTGACTGGGCAGCCTTCACCCCCGATCAGGTTGCCCGTCTTGCCGATGCGGTCCCAAGCCTTCAGATCTGGAAAGACGGCCAGGGCAATATCCGCATGTACCAGCGCATCATGGCCAAACTCGGCGATCGCCTCGCCTGGGTAGGTGGCCTTGGTGATGACTGCGCCGGCGGCTATTGGTCGATCGGCGTGCAAGCCTTCACTAGCTCCATCTCAAACGTCAGCCCCAAAATCGCACTCGCTATCGCCGCTGCCGGCCAGGCTCAGGACTTCACCAAGATGAACGAGATCCTGATCAAGTACGTCCATCCTCTCTACGCCCTGCGCGACAAGATGAAGGGCTATGAAGTCACGGTGATGAAGGAAATGATGGAACTGATGGGTATCACGGCTGGCCCGGCCCGCCCCCCTCTCTGTGCGGTTCGAGACGAGCACAAGGCAGAACTGCAGCGCATCGTCGAGCTGTACAAGTCCTTCTAAGCTAGCCCTGCAGTCTTGAGGTGTTCAGCCGCTTCAGTGCCGGCTTCGCGGCCAAGCGTGCGGTAGCTCTCAAACTGATCTTCCGAATAGAACTGGTCTCCGGTGCTCTCGTGTGGGAAAGCTGGATTTGCTTTCCGGTACTGTTGCACTGTCTCGGCTCCATTGCCCTTCCAGGAAGCCTTGATGTAAACAAGCCATCCCAGGCTTCCATCCTGGTAGGTGATCCGTCCAAGCGCACAGTGATTCCTGCTAATGCCTGCTTCTGGTCGGATCGAAGTCAAGTCAATATCGACTCTGGCGTTGAAGTCGACTTCGCACATCCGAAGCAAACGCCCCAGGCCTTCAAAGCCATAATTGCCATCGGCTTCACCGTCGCTACAAATGATGACGCCCACTTTGCGGCGGATCAACTCGTAAGCAGCCAAGTTCTCGAAATGGCCGCCATCGGAAATCATGAGGTAAGCGGAATCCGGAGTCGCCGAGGCGAGTAGTTCGACAGCCAGGTAGCGCAAGCTGAACCAGGGTGAAGTATCGCCGCGCTTCTGGCGAGATGGGTTCCCAAACCACCAACCCAACCTGACATTGAACATAGTCAGCATGAAGGCTACTGGTGTGGAGCTGTGATAGCCCATGTTAGGACTGGCAGCGGCTCCAGAGACGCTCACGACTTGAGCGAGTGTAGGAGCTTCGCCTCCATATTCAGCAGTCGCCACCAGTTGTACGTCCTGCCGGTTGGATCCGCAGTGAAGTGGAGAAAACTGGAAGTTTGCCGCCTGCCTCGATTGGACAGCCAAGTCCCCTGCCCCGCCGAGATTCAGGGCGCAGTTCACGATGTGCAGAGGGCCCTGATACCCCTTCTGAAAGGTCAGTTCTTTGAGGCTGATATCGTCCAGATCGTCGAAGCCAGTAAAGGGGTGAGGCTTACGCGTAGTGCCCGCCGCATCTGCCGAAGTCGATTCCCCTGCATCCAGTCGCGAAGCACCGAGATAGCACCTCGCCAGCCGGCTTCGATAGAAGGCATTCAAACTGAACTCGTTCAGATCTACACGCGAGGCAAAGCCGACAGCCAGGAGCAGGCTGGCAAATAGCAATGTAGGAAGGAGGTAAAAGCCGCCAAACTGGACGCCGGGAATGGCATGCAGATATTCCCAATAATCGAGATCCGTGCCAGCGACGAACTGTGACTCAAGAAAATAAAGAGCGGTTGTTGTTCCTCCAAAGAGACCAACGATAAAGGCGAAAGGAGCCAGTTGGGCGATGATCTCCATCAACTTGCTACTTCGCTTCTCTCCGCCGGTTGAGCTGGATCCTCCGGCCCACAAACCAGCAAGTGTAGTGGTAAGAAGACCACTGAGGCTCGTCCAGCTCGAGACTGCGCCG
>CANGVB010000395.1 GCA_947456995.1 Bryobacteraceae bacterium
GTAAGGCGATTCTGATTTGTGACCCTGCCAGTGGGGCTGCCTGTGTGGAGAAGATTCTCGGCAACCTCGCGCGACGTGCGTGGCGGCGGCCAGTGACTCCGGCTGAAGTGAAGTCGCTATCGCGCTTTGTGGCTTTGGCCAAGACTGAGGGCCAGACGGCGGAGCAGGGTTTGCAGGTGGCGATGACAGCGATGCTGGTTTCCCCGCACTTCCTGTTCCGGATCGAGCGGGATCTTTACCCGAAGGATCCGCTCAAGACGCACCCGATTACGCCGCTTGAGCTGGCGACGCGGTTGAGCTACTACTTGTGGTCTTCGATGCCGGATGAAGAGTTGTTGAAGGCGGCCGAGACAGGTAAGTTGCGTGAGCCGGCTGTACTCGAAGCGCAAGTGAAGCGGATGTTGGGTGACGCGAAGTCTGCGGCTCTAGCGGCGAATTTCGCAGGGCAGTGGCTTGAGACGCGCAACCTGAATAGCGTAAAGCCAGACCCGAAGAAGTTCCCGGAGTGGAACCCGGAATTGCGCGATGCGATGGCAGAAGAGACACGACTCTTCTTTGAAACTGTGTTGCGCGACAACCTCTCGATCGGGACTTTTCTCGATGCGAAGTTTACGTTTCTGAACGAGACGCTGGCCAAGCACTACGGCATTGCGGGTGTGACCGGGCCGGAGTTTCGACGTGTGGAATTGACGGGCAATCAACGGGGCGGGATTTTGACGCAGGCCAGTGTATTAACCGTGTCTAGTTATCCAACGCGGACTTCGCCGGTGATTCGCGGCAAGTACATTTTGCAGAACGTATTTGGTGCGCCGCCTCCGCCGCCTCCGCCGGATGTTCCTACGCTCGATGAGGAGAAGGTGGGCAGCAGCGGATCGTTGCGGCAACAGCTTGAGAAGCACCGCTCGAGCGCGATGTGCGCCAGCTGTCACAACCGGATGGACACGCTTGGCTTTGCACTCGAGAATTACGATGGCACCGGCAAGTGGCGGGATCTCGATGGCAAGTTTGCGATTGAACCAGCCGGGACGCTACCGAACGGGAAGGCCTTCCAGAACCCGTCGGAGTTGCGGCAGGTGCTGGCCGGGGACATGGGTGAGTTTGCTCACAACCTGGTAGAGAAGATGATGACCTATGCACTGGGCCGAGGCCTCGAGCGATTTGACCGTCGCACAGTGCAGGGTGTGCAGGATAAACTGGCAGCAGATCAGTATCGCTTCCAGACGTTGATATTTGAAGTGGTTCGCAGTTTGCCCTTCCAGACCAAACGGGCAGAATATTCCAAGCAGGAGCTGGCAAAGAAATGATGACTCGGAAAGCATTATCACGGCGTACGATGTTGCGTGGAGTAGGCGCGGCGATTGCCCTGCCTGCGATGGATGCGATGGCACCGGCCTTTGCGTCGAGCCAGTTGCCTGGGCCCAAGCCTGTCCGCATGGCCTTTGTGTATGTGCCGAATGGCATCGATATGCGCAACTGGACTCCTGCTAACGAAGGCGCGCTGCCAGCGGAGTTGCCTCGAATTCTGAAGCCACTCGAAGGCCACAAGAAAGACATCACGATTCTGTCGAATCTGACGCATAACGGCGGCAGGGCTTTGCTCGATGGAGCAGGCGATCATGGCCGTTGCTGCGGTGGCTATCTGAGTGGCGTGCAGCCTCGCAAGAGCTTTGTCGATATCAAGGCCGGCGTTTCGATGGACCAGATCGTAGCGAACGCAATTGGCAACCAGACGCGGTTTCCGAGTCTTGAAGTTGGACTCGAAGATGCGCGCCAGGCTGGCGATTGTGACTCCGGTTACTCTTGCGCCTATACGAATAATCTCGCCTGGCGGAGTGAGACGCAGGCACTGCCTCCGATCCTCGACCCGCGCGCGTTGTTTGAGCGTCTCTTTGGGACCGGTGCAGAACTGAGCCCGGAAGCCAAGGCAAGGCAGGCGAAGTATCGCCGGTCGATTCTCGATTTTGTGATGGGCGACACGCGGAAGCTGGAAGCGAATCTCGGGCCAACAGACCGTCGCAAGCTCGATGAGTATTTGTCTTCAATTCGCTCGATTGAACAACAGCTCGAGCGGGCCGAAAAGGATAACTCGCAGATCAACCCTGGGATGGATAAACCCTACGGCGTGCCGGCTGACTTTGCCGAACACTTCAAGCTGATGACCGACATGATCACAGTGGCCTTCCAGGCCGATCTGTCGCGTGTTGTCACTTTCCTTGTGACTCGCGAAGGCACCTCGCGGCCTTATCGCGAAATCGGTATCGCCGATGGACACCACCCGCTGACGCACCACATGAACAAGCCGGAATTGATCGAGAAGGTAACGCAGATCAACACGTATCACGTGCAGCAGTTTGCCGGCTGGATCGAGAAGTTGAAGAGCGCCAAGGAAGGCGACTCGAACGTGCTTGAGAATTCAATGATTGTTTATGGTGCTGGCCTGTCGGACGGCAACCGCCATACGCATGAGGACCTGCCAACGTTGATCGCTGGCAATGGAGGCGGGTATATCAAGTCTGGACGCCGTGTGGTGGCAAGACGTGAAACCCCGATGTCGAATCTCTTCCTGACGATGATGGACCGGATGGGTGTGCAGGTGGATCACTTTGGTGATGCTACAGGACGCCTGGCCGGGCTTGATCTGGCATAGAAGCCATGCAAGCACCTGGAGGGATGCGACCGCCCGTAGGCGTGCACTTTGATGCAGCCTTTGGCGATAACCTCGATGACCTGTTGGCCTTGAGTCTTTTGTACTCTCTCGATAACCGGAATGAATGCCGGGTGATCGGGATGACTACGTCGAAGGACAATCTGCAATCGGCTGGCTTGTATGAGGTTTACCAGAAGATGTATGGCGGCAGGCCGACGGCAATCGGCATGCAGACGGGCAAGGTTCGCTCAGAGTCGGGCACCTTGCTGAAGGCTGCGGCTGAGGGTCAGGCGACGACGGTAAAGTCTGTGCTGGATACGGCAGAGCCAAATGGGTTGATCCGAAATGTGTTGACGGCCAATCACGATGGCAACGCGGTGATCATCTGCACAGGGCCTACCGACAATCTGCGCGATTTGCTGAAGCTGCAGACGGCACGACCGGTGGTTGCGGCGAAGGTGAAGACGCTCTATCTGGTGGGAGATGCGGCGAAGCCAATTGAAGACTGGCCGACGCCTGTTGTGACAGTGGCGGCCCCGGCAGGGCTGAGTTATGTGGCCAAGGCGGCAGACTTTGGCTGGAATGAAAAGCATCCTGCGGCCCAGGCGTTGGCTACCAGTCCGGATGCGAAATTGAACCGCGCGGCCATGGCTGCGGTGCTGCAAGCAGTGCGTGGCAAAGACTTTGTGGTGACCGATGCTGTACTGGCGGAACTAGTGGCGGCAAAGCCAATTCCGCGGCAGCGCATGAGAGGATTCGGAGACTAGATGATTCGTCGTAGAGAGATCTTTGGGGCGCTGGCAGCGCCCCTTTTTGCGCAACAGCCTGCGGTGGTTTGGAAGAATGCACGTGAGTTGACGATTGAGGGCCAGGGCTGGACAGAGACGAAGTCTCCGTGGGATCGCCTGCCGGCCAAGGCAGAGGCGCTGGTGCGCAAAGAGGTTTGGGATCTGAGCCGGCATGGGTCTGGAATTCAGGTTCGGTTTCGAACGAATGCAACGGCGATTCATGCGCGCTGGACGCTTGGTGGCAAGACGGTGGCCATGCCGAATACGGTGGGGATGGCGCATAGCGGTCTTGATCTGTATGTGCGGGACAGCGCAGGCAAGTTGCGTTGGCTTGGGTTTGGGGCTCCGCAGAAGGCAGAGCTGAGCGAAGCTGTTTTGATCAAAGACATTCCAGCCGGCTGGCGGGACTATGTTTTGTATCTGCCTTTGTTTAACTCGGTACAGACACTGGAAATCGGCGTGGCTCAAGGCAGTGAGATTGCTGCAGCAACCAAGCGTACCGAGTTGCCGATTGTGTTTTATGGGACTTCGATTACACACGCAGCTGGGGCATCGCGAGCGGGGATGTCGCATGTGTCGATTCTGGGCCGTCGCTTTGACCGGCCGGTGATCAATCTCGGTTTCTCGGGCAACGGGCGAATGGAGATTGAAGTGGCACGGCTGCTGACGGAATTACCCGCGGCGGTTTATGTGATTGATTGCCTACCCAATATCGTGGCCGCACAAGTGACAGAGCGGACCGAACCGCTGGTGAAGGAATTGAAGCGGGCACACCCGGAGACTCCGATTCTGCTGGTAGAGGACCGCACTTATCAGGACGCGTTTCTGGTTGAGAGCAAGCGCAAGCGAAATCTCGATAGCCGGGTGGCGTTTAAGGCGGCTTATGAAAGATTGCGGAAGGAAAAAGTGAAGGGGCTTTACTATCTGGAGGGAGAAGGCCTGCTGGGTACGGACGGCGAAGGAACGATCGATAGTTCGCACCCGACAGACCTGGGCTACGTGCGCCAGGCCGATGCCTTTGAGAAGGTGTTGCGGAAGATCTTGAAGTCCAGTCGATAAAGTATGCCGTTTGAGTTAGTGACACGAAGGCTGGAGGACGTCCTGCTGA
>CANGVB010000396.1 GCA_947456995.1 Bryobacteraceae bacterium
AAATTCGGGCAGGGGCCACCAAATGACATTTCGACTCCAGGGGAGGACGAAGCTGAGCTTAAGTTGTGTACCTTGGCTCTTCCCATAGAGAACCTCATGAACTGAGATGACTCCTGTGAGATGCCAGCCGTCCCACCAGGGGAATCGCAATCCTCGAACAAACCTACCCACCACTATGAGTTCTGCCTCATGGGCAATCCAGAACTTTTCGGGTGCTGGCAGTCGGGCTGGCATGAATATCAAATTGCAAACGATCAGCACTCCGACGATCCATTTGCGCTTCAAGTCCCAACTAAGCATGGCCACAATCGTTCGACACCAATCCATCAAACAAGGTTCCGAACGCAGTCAACCGAACCGCTATCGAAACGCATCCATCACAAACATATCGCTATCTGATACTGGTTTCTCTCATCTTGATTTCTACCCAGGGCGAGACGCCGGCCACTCGAGAATCGGCCGCGATCGCGCCAATGGAGATGGGCCTTCTTTCGCTTCTCGTTCCTCGCCACAAACTGCGTGCAGGAACCGCAACAACTAGGGGGCCCGAAGGCCCCCTTTGTGAAATCAAAACTAGCTGAGTTGCTTTTGCAGTTCCGTGTCGATCGCCGACAAAAAGTCTTCTGTCGTGAGATACGGGTGATCCGGGCGAATCAGGATAGCGAGGTCCTTGGTCATCCGGCCAGACTCCACCACATCGACGCAAACCTTTTCTACGGCCAGCGCAAAGTCCACCACATCCTGCGTCCCATCCATCCGGCCGCGATACTGCAAGCCCCGCGTCCAGGCATAGATCGATGCAATCGGGTTGGTCGAAGTCGGCTTGCCCTGCTGGTGCATCCGGTAGTGGCGTGTCACTGTACCGTGCGCCGCCTCTGCTTCCACCGTCTTGCCATCGGGCGACATCAGCACAGACGTCATCAACCCAAGCGAGCCATAACCCTGCGCGACAGTATCAGACTGCACGTCGCCATCATAGTTCTTGCAAGCCCACAAATAACCGCCACTCCACTTCAGGTTCGATGCCACCATATCGTCGATCAGGCGATGTTCGTAAGTGAGACCCTTAGCCTCATAAGCAGCCTTGAACTCGGCATCGAAAATCTCCTGGAAGAGATTCTTGAATCGCCCGTCATACGCCTTAAGAATCGTGTTTTTGGTCGACAGGTAAACCGGATACTCGCGGCCCAGTCCGTAGTTAAAGCAAGCCCGGGCAAATCCCGCAATCGAGCTATCCAGGTTAAACATCCCCAGCGCAATCCCGGCGCTCGGCGCCTTAATGATCTCACGTTCAATCGGCGCACCACCATCGTTAGGCGTAAACGTCAGCTTCAGCGTGCCCGCACTCGGAAACTGAAAATCCTGCGCGCGATACTGATCGCCAAACCCATGACGGGCAACCACCACCGGCTTGTCCCAATGGCCAACGATGCGCGGAACATTCTTGCAAATGATCGGCTCACGGAAAATGGTCCCGTCGAGAATGTTGCGAATGGTCCCGTTCGGGCTGCGCCACATCTGCTTCAGTCCAAACTCTTTCACGCGCGCCTCGTCCGGCGTAATCGTCGCGCACTTAACCGCAACTCCAAACTCACGAGCGGCATTTGCCGAATCAATCGTGATCTGGTCATTGGTCTCATCGCGCTTCTGCACCGAGAGATCGTAGTACTTCAGATCGATGTCGAGGTAGGGAAGAATGAGACGCTCCCGAATCGACTGCCAGATGATGCGTGTCATCTCATCGCCGTCCATCTCGACGACGGGGTTCATTACTTTGATTTTTGCCATGAGGAAAAAAGGACTCCGAGCCTTATGTAATTTTCGATTGTCTCTCAATTGCAACTTTCCTGCTGAGACATCCCGTTCACGTCGAAACGATTTTTATTTTTGCCCTGTTTTCAATAAGTTCCCCGCAGCCCTCAAAAAAGCCTCGCTCCCGCATGCTCTATCTTCAAACCGGTGAGAGTGAAAGGCTCCACCGCTCGGCCGCGCAATTTGTGACGGCTGCGACAAACTTTGCCTTTCAGTTTTGAGGTCTCCTCATGATTCAGCCCAGTGCCCCGTCGTTCCCTCGTCCGGCTTCCATCCAGCCAGCGGGGGCGGCAACCCTTGACGTTTGCACCATGATTTCCAATCCCGTGCGGTACGCCTCGCGCTACCGTTTGTTTGAAGGCTTCAAATCACAAAATGAAGGCACCCACATTCGTCATTGGACTGTGGAAGTCGCCTACGGCAATCGCCCCTTTGCCGTCACAGATCCAACCAACCCGCGCCATCTCCAGGTCCGCACCTCAAGCGAACTCTGGCATAAAGAAAACGCCCTCAATCTTCTCTTCGCCCATGTCTTGCGTCACAACCCCGATGCCGAATACTTCGCTTGGGTCGATGCCGACGTTACCTTTGCCCGCCCCGATTGGGCTTATGAAACCATCCAGCAACTCCAGCATTTCCAGGTCGTTCAGATGTTCAGTCATGCTCTTGATTTGGGCCCCAAATACGAACCCGTCGGCCCCATCAAGAACAGCTTCGCCTGGATGTACTACAACGAGCCGAAGGCCGAGCGCACCCCAAGAACCGGCTCCATGCGCACCGCCGAAGGCTACTACGGCTACTCCAAAGGTGGCTATTGGCACCCCGGCTTCGCCTGGGCCGCACGCCGCTCTGCTCTCGACGCCCTCGGCTGCCTTCTCGACTTCTGCATCGTCGGCTCAGCAGACTGGCATATGGCCGCCTGCCTGATCGGCGAAGGCGAAAAAACTCTCTCAAGGCAACTCAATCCTGCCTACAAACGCGAAGTCCTCGAATGGCAGGATCGTGCCACCAAACTTGTCAAAGGCAACATCGGCTACGTAGACGGTCTCCTCAATCACCACTGGCACGGAAGAAAAGTAGATCGTCACTATTCCGACCGCTGGAAGATCCTCGTCGACAACAAATACAATCCCGAAACCGACCTTAAACGCGATGCCCAGGGCCTCTACTGTCTCACCGACCGTAGCCCCGGTCTCCGCGACGGCATTCGCACTTACTTCCGTTCCCGCAACGAAGATTCAATCGACCTTGTCTAAAATAAGACCAGCATGCCGACCTTCAAGGAAACTCCGCGCCAACTCCGTCGTCGCGCCTTCCAACTCTTCGGCAATCTTCGCATTCGCCCCAAGCTCCTCGTTCTGCACAACCTGTTCTTCCTTGTGCTGACGATTGGCGTTTACTGGAGTGTCATCCCGCTGTTTGAGCGTCGCGTAGCCAGCGCCAAGCAGCGGGAATTCACCCTCCTCGCTCAACTCTTCACCGACGATGGCGGCCTCCCCGCTCTCCAGCTCATGGGTCTTTACTCCTACAGCCAGGGCGATGAGGCCACCCTCGCCATGCCACGCGAAGCCATCGAATATCTCAACGAAAATCCAACCCGCGTCTTCATGAATCCGGATGTCTCGGATACCATCTACAAGCGCTCCCCTTTGGCCGGCCTTTACCGCGCCATCACCATTCCCGAACTCTACTACGACGGCCTCGTCACCAGAGCCAAATACACCCTCTTCATCGTTCTCGCCATCCTCTACCTCGCCGCAATCCTGCTCCTCGAATTCCTCGTCATGCCTGCTTACGTCTACCGGCCAATCCAACTATTCCTCGATGCCGATGATGCCGCGCGAGTCGACGACCGAGACCGGGAACTCATCGGCGAACATGAAATCCTCGAAGACGAAATCGGCAAAATCATGCTCTCTCGCAACGACACGATGCGCCGTCTGCGAAAGCAAAATGAAGAACTCGAATCCGCCCGCTCCAAGCTCCTCGAACAGGATCGGCTAGCCTCACTCGGCCTGCTCTCTGCCTCGGTCGCTCACGAACTCAACACGCCCCTCGCCGTCCTGCAAGGCTACATCGAAAAGTTTGCTGAAGAAAGTCAAACCGCCCAAAGCACAGAACGCCTCGCCCGCATGCTCAAGATGACCCAACGTCTCAGGCGCATTTCAGAATCCCTCGTAGGCTTCTCCCGTGTCCGTCGCGAAGCCAACGAACCCGTCGCCATTCGTGACCTGATTGAAGAAGCCTGGCAGATCGCATCTATCGAAGAAAAAGCCTCACGCGTAACCTTCTCAAATCAGGCTAAGCCTGGCGACTCCGTCCTTGGCAATGCAGACCGGCTACTCCAGGTTTTTCTGAACTTGATCCGCAATGCCCTTCAGGCCGTGCCAGAAAGAGCAGGCCAGATCCAGGTCACTACCTGCCCCATCCGCACAGACGGCAAGCAGTTTCTCTCAATTCGTGTGGAAGACAATGGCCCCGGCATTCCCCCGGATGTCCTCCCCGATATCTTTGACGCCTTCGTTTCCACCAGGCTCGACTCCAAGGGCACCGGCCTTGGTCTCACCGTCTCAGAGGGCATCGTCCACCAGCACGGTGGCTCAATTTCGGCTTCCAATCGCAGCGGCGGCGGTGCCTCTCTCGACGTGCGTCTCCTAGACAGCGCGGCGAATGCGAAACTCGTCCACACCGGCAGAACCGGGTAGCCGGCGAG